>NZ_ANBZ01000078.1:0-15349 GCF_000316965.1 Pseudomonas sp. 313 | reverse complement strand
GAATTTTTCTTTAGCCACGAGATAAACCTCTAGTCAAAGCGCTGATTAAGCTTGTTTCTTGATGATGGCTTCGGCGATGTTCGACGGAGCTTCGGCGTACTTGGAGAACTCCATGGAGTAGCTTGCGCGACCCTGAGACATGGAGCGGACATCCGTAGCGTAGCCAAACATCTCGCCCAGCGGAACCTCGGCACGGATGACCTTGCCGGTCACGGTGTCTTCCATACCCTGGATCAGGCCACGACGACGGTTCAGGTCGCCCATGACGTCGCCCATGTAGTCTTCCGGGGTCACGACCTCGACCTTCATGATCGGCTCGAGCAGCACGGCACCACCCTTCTGGGTGAGCTGCTTGGTCGCCATGGAGGCAGCGATCTTGAACGCCATCTCGTTGGAGTCGACGTCATGGTAGGAACCGTCGAACACAGCGGCCTTCAGGCCGAGCAGCGGATAGCCGGCGACGATGCCGTTCTTCATCTGCTCTTCGATGCCCTTCTGGATCGCCGGGATGTATTCCTTCGGAATCACACCGCCCACGACTTCGCTGACGAATTCCAGACCTTCCTGACCTTCGTCGGCCGGTGCGAAGCGAATCCAGCAGTGACCGAACTGGCCACGACCACCCGACTGGCGAACGAACTTGCCTTCGATCTCGCAGGTGTTGCGGATGGTTTCGCGGTAGGCGACCTGAGGCTTACCGATGTTCGCTTCCACGCCGAATTCGCGCTTCATGCGGTCCACCAGGATGTCCAGGTGCAGCTCGCCCATGCCGGAGATGATGGTCTGACCGGACTCTTCGTCGGTCTTGACGCGGAACGAGGGGTCTTCCTGGGCCAACTTGCCCAGTGCGATACCCATCTTTTCCTGGTCGGCCTTGGTCTTCGGCTCGACAGCGACCGAGATCACCGGCTCCGGGAAGTCCATGCGCTCGAGGATGATCGGCTTCTCGATCGAGCACAGGGTGTCACCGGTGGTGACGTCCTTCATGCCGATCAGGGCGGCGATGTCGCCAGCACGAACTTCCTTGATCTCTTCACGAGTGTTGGCGTGCATCTGCACCATACGGCCGACGCGCTCCTTCTTGCCCTTCACCGAGTTGATGACGGAGTCACCGGAGCTCAGTACACCCGAGTAGACGCGGGCGAAGGTCAAGGTACCCACGAAGGGGTCGGTAGCGATCTTGAACGCCAGCGCCGAGAAGGGCTCGTCGTCGTCTGCATGACGCTCGTCGTGGATTTCCTCGTTGTCCGGGTTGGTACCCTTGATCGCGGGAATCTCGATCGGCGCCGGCAGGAAGTCGATCACGGCGTCCAGAACCAGGGGCACGCCCTTGTTCTTGAAGGACGAACCGCAGACGGCCGGGACGATTTCGCAGGCGATGGTACGCTGACGCAGGCCGGCCTTGATCTCGTCGATCGACAGCTCGCCGCCTTCCAGGTACTTGTTCATCAGCTCTTCGTTGGCTTCGGCCGCAGCCTCGACCATGTTGGAGCGCCACTGCTCGGCATCGGCCAGCATGTCCGCAGGAATGTCTTCCTCGCGGTAGGTCATGCCCTGGTCGTCATCGTTCCAGAAGATGGCCTTCATCTTCAGCAGGTCGATCTGGCCCTGGAAGTTCTCTTCCGCGCCGATGGCCAGCTGAACCGGGACCGGAGTATGGCCCAGGCGCTTCTTGATCTGCTCGACGACGCGCAGGAAGTTGGCACCGGCACGGTCCATCTTGTTGACGTAGACGATGCGCGGGACGCCGTACTTGTTGGCCTGACGCCATACGGTCTCGGACTGAGGCTCGACACCGGAGGTACCGCAGAACACCACGACCGCACCGTCCAGCACGCGCAGGGAACGCTCCACCTCAATGGTGAAGTCCACGTGGCCGGGGGTATCGATGATGTTGACGCGGTACTTGTCGTACTGCTTGGTCGAACCGGACCAGAACGCGGTGGTGGCAGCGGAGGTGATGGTGATACCACGCTCCTGCTCCTGCACCATCCAGTCCATGGTCGCAGCGCCGTCGTGAACCTCACCCATTTTGTGGTTCACGCCGGTGTAGAACAGAATCCGCTCGGTAGTAGTCGTCTTACCTGCGTCCACGTGGGCGCAGATACCGATGTTCCGATAGCGGTTAATAGCGGTTGTACGAGCCATAAGGTCCTCGCTTGATTGGAAGCGCTAGGCTTAGAAGCGGTAGTGCGAGAAGGCCTTGTTGGCTTCTGCCATGCGATGCACGTCTTCGCGCTTCTTGACTGCGGCACCCTTGCCTTCAAAAGCGTCCATGAGTTCACCCGCCAGGCGCAGAGCCATGGACTTCTCGCCACGCTTGCGCGCGGAGTCCACCAGCCAGCGCATGGCCAGGGCATTACGACGGGAAGGACGAACCTCAACCGGCACCTGGTAGGTAGCACCGCCGACACGGCGGGACTTCACTTCGACCAGCGGAGCGATGGCGTCGAGCGCTTTTTCGAAAACTTCCAGGGGTTCGGCATTCTTGGAACGCTCTTTGACCTTGTCCAGAGCACCATAAACGATACGCTCGGCAACGGCTTTCTTGCCGCTTTCCATCACGTGGTTCATGAACTTGGCCAGGATCTGGCTTCCGTATTTCGGATCGTCAAGTATTTCGCGCTTGGCCGCTACACGACGTCTTGGCATTGATAAGCCCTCAAAACGGTCTTCAGGTTAGCTCGGGACTCGTTGCCCGACCTTACTCTTATCGACTCGAACAAAAAGAAAGGTGATTACTTCGGACGCTTGGTGCCGTACTTGGAACGGCCCTGCTTGCGGTCCTTCACACCGGTGGTGTCCAGCGAACCGCGCACGGTGTGATAACGCACACCCGGCAGATCCTTGACCCGGCCACCGCGGATCAGCACGACGCTGTGTTCCTGCAGGTTGTGGCCTTCACCGCCGATGTAGGAGGTGACTTCGAAGCCGTTGGTCAGACGCACACGGCAGACCTTCCGCAGTGCGGAGTTGGGCTTCTTGGGAGTGGTGGTGTACACGCGGGTGCACACGCCACGACGTTGCGGGCAGTTTTGCAGCGCAGGCACGTCGGATTTCTCGACGATACGCTTGCGTGCACTACGCACCAGCTGGTTGATAGTTGCCATCTATAGCTCCACTGATTGTCTTGCGACATAAACGAAATAGCAGAACGTCAGTCCTGCCCATTTTCGGGGAACGAAAGTCTAAAGAGCTTGGGCGCCCCAGTCAAGACAAAGCCCCCGGACGCCTGGGGCGCCGGGGGCTTTGTCAAGCGAGACCCGCTACCGAACTCAGCTGGCGCTGGAGTTCAGCGCTTCGGTCAGGGCGGCTTCGGCCTCGCTGGCGCTGACGCGCTGCGGCTTGCCGAGTTCACGCTGGCGCTTGCGCTCGCTGTGGTAGGCCAGACCGGTACCGGCCGGGATCAGACGACCCACCACCACGTTTTCCTTCAGGCCGCGCAGGAAGTCGCGCTTGCCGGTCACGGCGGCTTCGGTCAGGACACGGGTGGTCTCCTGGAAGGAAGCGGCCGAGATGAAGGACTCGGTGGACAACGATGCCTTGGTGATACCCAGCAGCACGCGCTCGTACTTGGCGACGAAGCGATCATTGCCGACCAGTTGCTCGTTCTCTTCCAGGACATGGGTCAGTTCGACCTGATCGCCCTTGATGAAGCTCGAGTCACCGGTATCGCTCACTTCGACCTTGCGCAGCATCTGCCGCAGGATGGTCTCGATGTGCTTGTCGTTGATCTTCACGCCCTGCAGGCGGTACACGTCCTGGATCTCGTTGACGATGTACTTGGCCAGCGCGCTGACACCCAGCAGACGCAGGATGTCGTGCGGATTGCTCGGACCGTCGGAGATGACTTCGCCGCGGCTGACCTGCTCGCCTTCGAAGACGTTCAGGTGGCGCCACTTCGGAATCAGTTCCTCGTAGGGATCGGTGCCGTCGGTCGGAGTGATGACCAGACGACGCTTGCCCTTGGTTTCCTTGCCGAAGGAGATGGTACCGCTGATCTCCGCCAGGATGGCCGGCTCCTTGGGACGACGCGCTTCGAAGAGGTCGGCCACACGGGGCAGACCACCGGTGATGTCGCGGGTCTTGGAGGTTTCCTGGGGGATACGGGCGATAACGTCACCCACATGCACCTTGGCACCGTCGCTCAGGTTGACCAGCGCGTTCGGCGGCAGGAAGTACTGGGCCGGTACGTCGGTACCCGGCAGCAGCAGATCCTTGCCGTTGGCGTCGATCAGCTTGACCGCCGGACGGATGTCCTTGCCGGAGGTCGGGCGATCCTTGGCGTCGAGCACCTCGATGTTGGTCAGACCGGTCAGTTCGTCGGTCTGGCGCTTGATGGTGATGCCCTCCTCCATGCCGACGAAGGCCACGGTACCGTCCATCTCGGTGACGATGGGGTGGGTGTGCGGGTCCCACTTGGCGACGATGGCGCCAGCGTCGACCTTGTCGCCTTCCTTGACCGAAATCACCGCACCGTAGGGCAGCTTGTAGCGCTCGCGCTCACGACCGAAGTCGTCGGCGATGGCCAGCTCACCGGAACGGGACACGGCAACCAGGGCGCCGTCGGCACGTTCGACGTGCTTCAGGTTGTGCAGACGGATGGCACCGCCGTTCTTGACCTGGACGCTGTCGGCCGCGGAGGTCCGGCTGGCCGCACCACCGATGTGGAAGGTACGCATGGTCAGCTGGGTACCCGGCTCACCGATGGACTGGGCGGCGATGACGCCGACCGCTTCACCGATGTTGACCTGGTGACCGCGAGCCAGATCGCGACCGTAGCACTTGGCGCAGATGCCATGACGGGTTTCGCAGGTGATCGGCGAACGCACCACGACTTCGTCGACGCTGTTGAGCTCGAGGAACTCGACCCAGCGCTCGTCGACCAGGGTGCCTGCAGGCACGATGATCTCTTCGGTACCCGGCTTGGGCACGTCGCGGGCGATGACTCGACCCAGCACGCGCTCACCCAGGGGCTCGACCACGTCACCGCCTTCGATGTGCGGGGTCATGATCAGGCCGCGCTCGGTACCGCAGTCGACCTCGGTCACCACCAGATCCTGGGCCACGTCGACGAGACGACGGGTCAGGTAACCGGAGTTCGCGGTCTTCAGAGCGGTATCCGCCAGACCCTTACGGGCACCGTGGGTGGAGATGAAGTACTGGAGTACGTTCAGGCCTTCACGGAAGTTGGCAGTGATGGGCGTCTCGATGATGGAGCCGTCCGGCTTGGCCATCAGGCCACGCATGCCGGCGAGCTGGCGAATCTGGGCCGCGGAACCCCGGGCGCCGGAATCGGCCATCATGTACATGGAGTTGAAGGACTCCTGGTCAACTTCCTTGCCCTCGCGATCGATGACCTTCTCTTTCGAGAGGTTGGTCATCATCGCCTTGGACACTTCGTCGTTGGCCTTCGACCAGAGGTCGATCACCTTGTTGTACTTCTCGCCCTGGGTCACCAGGCCGGAGGCGTACTGGCTCTCGATCTCCTTCACCTCGGCGGTGGCGGCATCAATGATGCGGGCCTTCTCGTCCGGAATGACGAAGTCGTTGACGCCGATGGAGACGCCGGACAGGGTCGAATAGGCGAAACCGGTGTACATCAACTGGTCGGCGAAGATGACGGTGTCCTTCAGACCCACCACGCGGTAGCAGTGGTTGATCAGCTTGGAGATGGCCTTCTTCTTCATCGACTGGTTGACCACGTCGTACGGCAGACCGGCGGGCACGACCTGGAACAGCAGCGCGCGGCCGACGGTGGTGTCGACGATGCGGGTGTTCTTGGTCAGGCTGCCGTCCTTGTGACGGATGGTCTCGTTGATGCGTACCTTGACCTTGGCATGCAGCGCGGCTTCGCCGGCACGGAAGACGCGATCGACTTCCTGCAGGTCGGCGAACACGCGGCCTTCGCCCTTGGCGTTGATGGCTTCACGGGTCATGTAGTACAGACCCAGGACTACGTCCTGCGACGGCACGATGATCGGCTCGCCGTTGGCAGGCGACAGGATGTTGTTGGTCGACATCATCAGGGCGCGCGCTTCCAGCTGGGCTTCCAGCGTCAGCGGCACGTGCACGGCCATCTGGTCACCGTCGAAGTCGGCGTTGTACGCGGCGCAGACCAGCGGGTGCAGCTGGATCGCCTTGCCTTCGATGAGGACCGGCTCGAACGCCTGGATGCCCAGACGGTGCAGGGTCGGGGCGCGGTTGAGCAGCACGGGGTGTTCGCGGATGACTTCGGCGAGCACGTCCCAGACCTCGGGCAGTTCGCGCTCGACCATCTTCTTGGCGGCCTTGATGGTGGTCGCCATGCCGCGGGCTTCCAGCTTGCCGAAGATGAACGGCTTGAACAGTTCCAGGGCCATCTTCTTGGGCAGACCGCACTGGTGCAGACGCAGGGTCGGGCCCACGGTGATCACGGAACGACCGGAGTAGTCGACGCGCTTGCCCAGCAGGTTCTGACGGAAACGACCCTGCTTGCCCTTGATCATGTCGGCCAGGGACTTCAGCGGGCGCTTGTTGGAACCGGTGATGGCACGACCGCGACGGCCGTTGTCCAGCAGGGCGTCGACGGCTTCCTGCAGCATGCGCTTCTCGTTGCGCACGATGATGTCGGGCGCGGCGAGGTCGAGCAGCCGCTTGAGGCGGTTGTTCCGGTTGATGACGCGACGATAGAGATCGTTCAGGTCGGAGGTCGCGAAGCGGCCGCCATCCAGCGGTACCAGCGGACGCAGGTCCGGCGGCAGCACGGGCAGCACGGTCATGACCATCCACTCCGGCTTGTTGCCGGAGCCCTGGAAGGCTTCCATCAGCTTCAGGCGCTTGGACAGCTTCTTGATCTTGGTCTCGGAGTTGGTCTGCGGAATCTCTTCGCGCAGGCGACCGATCTCGTGCTCCAGATCAATGGCGCCGAGCAGCTGGAACACGGCTTCCGCACCCATGCGGGCGTCGAAGTCGTCACCGAACTCTTCCAGCGCCTCGAAGTACTGCTCGTCGTTGAGCAGCTGGTACTTCTCGAGGGTGGTCATGCCCGGATCGATCACCACGTAGCTCTCGAAATAGAGCACGCGCTCGATGTCACGCAGGGTCATGTCCAGCAGCAGGCCGATACGGGACGGCAGCGACTTCAGGAACCAGATGTGGGCGACGGGCGAAGCCAGCTCGATGTGGCCCATGCGCTCGCGGCGCACCTTGGCCAGGGCGACTTCCACGCCGCACTTCTCGCAGATCACGCCGCGGTGCTTGAGGCGCTTGTACTTTCCGCACAGGCACTCGTAGTCCTTGACCGGGCCAAAGATCTTGGCGCAGAACAGACCATCGCGCTCGGGCTTGAAGGTACGGTAGTTGATGGTCTCCGGCTTCTTCACTTCACCGAACGACCAGGAACGAATCATCTCGGGCGAGGCCAGACCAATGCGGATGGCATCGAACTCTTCGAGTTGACCCTGGTTTTTCAACAGATTGAGCAAGTCTTTCAAGGCCTTTCCTCCTCACGGACCGGAGACGACCGCCGCGCGGTCGTCTCCTCTAGGGTCTCGTGTTATTCGGTTTCCAGTTCGATATCGATGCCGAGCGAACGGATTTCCTTGATCAGTACGTTGAAGGACTCGGGCATGCCGGCCTCCATGCGGTGATCTCCGTCCACGATGTTCTTGTACATCTTGGTCCGGCCGTTCACATCGTCCGACTTCACCGTCAGCATTTCCTGCAGGGTGTAAGCCGCGCCATAGGCCTCCAGTGCCCAGACCTCCATCTCCCCGAAACGCTGACCACCGAACTGCGCCTTACCACCCAGCGGCTGCTGGGTAACCAGGCTGTAGGAACCGGTGGAACGGGCGTGCATCTTGTCGTCCACCAGGTGGTTCAGCTTGAGCATGTACATGTAGCCAACGGTGGTGGTGCGCTCGAAGGCATTGCCAGTGCGGCCGTCGTACAGACGCATCTGGCCGCTCTCCGGCAGATCGGCCAGCTTCAGCATAGCCTTGATCTCGCTTTCCTTGGCACCGTCGAACACCGGGGTAGCCATGGGAACACCGCCGCGCAGGTTCTTCGCCAGGTCGAGGACTTCCTGATCGCTCAGGTCGTCGAGCTTCTCCTGACGGCCACCGATCTCGTTGTAGATCTCGTGCAGGAAGCTGCGCAGTTCGGCAACCTTGCGCTGCTCTTCGATCATCACGTTGATCTTCTCGCCCAGGCCCTTGGCCGCGAGGCCCAGGTGGGTTTCGAGGATCTGACCGACGTTCATCCGCGAGGGTACGCCCAGCGGGTTCAGCACGATGTCCACCGGCGTGCCGTTGGCGTCGTAGGGCATGTCTTCGACCGGCATGATCACCGAGACCACACCCTTGTTACCGTGACGACCAGCCATCTTGTCGCCCGGCTGGATGCGGCGCTTGATGGCGAGGTAGACCTTAACGATCTTCAGTACGCCCGGCGCCAGGTCATCGCCCTGCTGCAGCTTGCGCTTCTTGTCTTCGAACTTGTCGTCCAGCAGCTGGCGACGGTCGGACAGGTAGGCCTGGGCCTTTTCCAGCTGCTCGTTGTGAGCATCTTCCGCCATGCGCAGCTTGAACCACTGACCGCGCTCCAGGCCGTTCAGGTACTCGTCGGTGATGACGGCACCCTTCTTGACCGCCGGACCGCCTTCGGCAACCTGACCGACCAGGGCCTGACGCAGACGCTCGAAGGTCGCGCCTTCGACGATGCGGAACTCTTCGTTCAGATCCTTGCGGATCTCGTCGAGCTGGGACTTCTCGATGGCTAGGGCGCGGGAGTCGCGCTCGACGCCGTCACGGGTGAAGACCTGGACGTCGATGACGGTACCCTTGGTGCCAGTGGGCACACGCAGGGAAGTGTCCTTCACGTCGCTGGCCTTCTCGCCGAAGATGGCGCGCAGCAGCTTCTCTTCCGGGGTCAGCTGGGTTTCGCCCTTGGGCGTGACCTTGCCGACCAGGATGTCACCGGCGCCGACCTCGGCACCGACGTAGACGATACCGGCCTCGTCCAGCTTGTTCAGCGCAGCCTCACCCACGTTCGGGATGTCGGAGGTGATCTCCTCCGGGCCGAGCTTGGTGTCACGGGCCACACAGGTCAGTTCCTGGATGTGGATGGTGGTGAAGCGATCTTCCTGGACCACACGCTCCGACAGACAGATGGAGTCTTCGAAGTTGAAGCCGTTCCAGGGCATGAAGGCCACGCGCATGTTCTGACCCAGTGCCAGCTCGCCCATGTCGGTCGAGGGACCATCGGCCAGGATGTCGAACTTGGCCACCTGATCACCCTTGCTCACCAGCGGACGCTGGTTGATGCAGGTGTTCTGGTTGGAACGGGTGTACTTGGTCAGGTTGTAGATGTCGACACCGGCCTCACCGGTTTCGACTTCGGCATCGTTGACACGCACCACGATACGGCTGGCATCGACGGAGTCGATCACGCCACCACGACGGGCCACGACGCAGACGCCGGAGTCACGGGCGACGTTGCGCTCCATGCCGGTACCCACCAGCGGCTTGTCCGAACGCAGGGTCGGCACGGCCTGACGCTGCATGTTGGAACCCATCAGCGCGCGGTTGGCGTCGTCGTGCTCGAGGAACGGAATCAGCGAGGCGGCGACGGAGACGACCTGCTTGGGCGAAACGTCCATCAGGGTGACGTCTTCGGGCGCCTTGACGGTGAATTCGTTCAGGTGACGCACGGCCACCAGCTCGTCGATCAGCCGGTTGTTCTCGTCCAGGCCGGCGGAGGCCTGGGCGATGACGTGGTTGGCTTCTTCGATGGCCGACAGGAAGACGATCTCGTCGGTAGCCACGCCGTCCTTGACCATGCGGTACGGGCTTTCGAGGAAGCCGTACTGGTTGGTGCGGGCATAGGCAGCCAGGGAGTTGATCAGGCCGATGTTCGGACCTTCCGGCGTTTCGATCGGGCAGACCCGGCCGTAGTGCGTCGGGTGTACGTCGCGGACTTCGAAGCCGGCGCGCTCACGGGTCAGACCGCCCGGGCCGAGTGCGGAGACGCGGCGCTTGTGGGTGATCTCCGACAGCGGGTTGTTCTGGTCCATGAACTGGGACAGCTGGCTGGAACCGAAGAATTCCTTGATCGCGGCGGCCACCGGCTTGGCGTTGATCAGGTCCTGCGGCATCAGGCCTTCGCTTTCGGCCATGGACAGGCGTTCCTTGACGGCACGCTCCACCCGCACCAGGCCCACGCGGAACTGGTTCTCGGCCATTTCACCGACGCAACGGACACGACGGTTACCCAGGTGGTCGATGTCGTCGACGATACCCTTGCCGTTACGGATGTCGACCAGGGTCTTGAGCACGTCGACGATGTCTTCGCGGCTCAGCACGCCCGAGCCTTCGATGGCATCGCGACCGATACGGCGGTTGAACTTCATGCGGCCGACAGCGGACAGGTCGTAACGCTCGGCGCTGAAGAACAGGTTGTTGAACAGGGTCTCGGCAGCTTCCTTGGTCGGCGGCTCGCCAGGACGCATCATCCGATAGATCTCGACCAGGGCTTCCAGCTGGTTGCCGGTGGAGTCGATCTTCAGGGTATCGGAGATGAACGGACCACAGTCGATGTCGTTGGTGTACAGCGTCTCGAGCCGCACGACATTGGCCTTGGCCATCTTGGCCAGCATGTCCAGGGTCAGCTCGGTGTTGCACTCGGCGATGATCTCGCCGGTGGACGGGTGCACGATGGCCTTGGCGGTGGTACGGCCAATGACGTAATCGAAGGGTACTTCCAGCTCGGTGATACCGGACTTTTCCAGCTGGTTGATGTGGCGAGCGGTCACGCGACGGCCCTGCTCCACGATCACCTTGCCGGTTTCGTCCTTGATGTCGAAGCTGGCGATGTCACCACGCAGGCGCTGGGGCACCAGTTCCAGATTCAGGGTCTCGCCCTTGATGTGGAAGACGTTGGTGTCATAGAAGGCGTCCAGCACTTCTTCGGTGCTGTAGCCGAGCGCACGCAGCAGAACCGAGGCCGGCAGCTTGCGGCGGCGGTCGATACGCACGAAGACGGCGTCCTTGGGGTCGAACTCGAAGTCCAGCCAGGAGCCGCGGTAGGGAATGATGCGCGCCGAGTACAGCAGCTTGCCCGAGCTGTGGGTCTTGCCGCGGTCGTGGTCGAAGAACACGCCCGGGCTGCGGTGCAGCTGGGACACGATGACACGCTCGGTACCGTTGATGATGAAGGTACCGTTCTCGGTCATCAGGGGGATTTCCCCCATGTAGACTTCCTGCTCCTTGATGTCCTTGATCGCCTTGTTCGACGACTCGCGGTCGAAGATGATCAGGCGAACTTTGACCCGCAGCGGGACGGCGAAGGTCACGCCGCGCAGGACGCATTCCTTCACATCGAAAGCCGGCTCGCCCAGGCGATAGCCGACGTATTCCAGGGCCGCATTGCCGGAATAGCTGATAATCGGGAAAACGGACTTGAAGGCCGCATGCAGGCCGATATCGCGGAACTGGTCTTTGCCTGCGCCCGCCTGCAGGAATTCGCGGTACGAATCCAGTTGGATAGCCAGCAAATAGGGCACGTCCATGACGTGCGGCAACTTGCTAAAGTCCTTGCGGATACGTTTTTTCTCAGTGTATGAGTAAGCCATCAGCGTTCCCCAGCTTGGTCACCAGCTTGTTTGGCCTCTCCGACGGGAGCAGCCGGAAAATCGTGCAAACCCTTGGTTTGCCGCACCCCGAGAGCGAGGTGGATACAGCGCGTTTTGCCAGGCGGATATGCTCGCCCTGCACAAAACGGCAAAAGGCCGGTGGCGTTCGCCACCAGCCATCAGCCGAACGTGAGACGTTGCGGCTGTAGACGCAAGAACCGAACTTACTTGAGCTCGACCTTGGCGCCTGCTTCTTCCAGAGACTTCTTGGCAGCCTCGGCTTCCTCTTTGGAAACGCCTTCCTTGACCACGCCCGGGGCGCCGTCAACGACAGCCTTGGCTTCTTTCAGGCCCAGACCGGTCAGTTCACGAACGACCTTAATGACGTTCACTTTCTTGTCGCCGGCTTCGGTCAACATGATGGTGAATTCGGTCTGCTCTTCGACGACGGCAGCGGCAGCAGCCGGGCCAGCGGCAACGGCGGCAGCGGCGGTCACGCCGAACTTCTCTTCCATCGCCTTGATCAGTTCCACCACTTGCATGACGGACATTTCGGATACGGCGTTGATGATGTCTTCGTTGGTCAGAGCCATGACTCTAGATTCCTATAACAGGGTGCGGCTTCAGGCCGCAAATAATAAGAAAGACTTGCAGGAAACGCAGCACGCACGGATTAGGCGGCGGCAGCTTCCTTTTGGTCGCGAATGGCGGCGAGGGTACGAGCCAGCTTGCTGGTAGCGCCCTGGATGACACTCATCAGCTGGGACACAGCTTCGTCGTAGGTCGGCAGGGTTGCCAGTACGTCGATCTGGTTGGCTGGAATGAGCTTGCCTTCGAACGCGGCGGCCTTGATCTCGAACTTGTCCTGACCCTTGGCGAAATCCTTGAAGATACGGGCGGCAGCGCCCGGATGCTCTTGGGAGAACGCGATCAGGGTCGGGCCCTTGAAGGTGTCGTTGAGGACGTCGAAAGACGTGCCTTCAACGGCACGACGCAGCAGGGTGTTACGTACGACACGTACATAGACACCAGCCGCGCGGGCCTCTTTACGGAGTCCGGTCATGGCACCCACAGTCACGCCACGGGCATCGGCCACGACAGCGGACAGGGCACCTTGGGCAGCCTCGTTGACTTCAGCGACGATAGCCTTCTTGTCTTCGAGTTTGATTGCCACGGGTTTAACTCCTGGATGTTACCGTTTCGCCCGATGGACTGGGCGGCGTTTTGGTGTCTGACTCGGTAACCGAATCGGGAGCACCATCTGCGTAGGCTAGGGTTTCCCCGGTTTAAGACCTGCGTCCCCTACGGTCTTGGACAGCCCCCGCCAGGCAGGGACCCCAATCTTGGCGCCGCGCCCGAAGGCACGGCGACTTGTGTCTTGCTTAGGCTTCCAGGGAAGCCTGGTCGATCTGCAGACCCGGGCCCATGGTGGAGCTCAGGGTGATGCGCTTGACGTAGATGCCCTTGGAGGTCGAGGGCTTCAGGCGCTTCAGGTCGGCCAGCAGAGCTTCAACGTTCTGCTTCAGCTTCACGGGCTCGAAATCGATCTTGCCAACGGAAGCGTGAATGATACCGTTCTTGTCGGTACGGAAACGCACCTGGCCAGCCTTGGCATTCTTGACGGCGGTAGCGACGTCCGGGGTCACGGTGCCAACCTTGGGGTTAGGCATCAGACCACGCGGGCCGAGCAGCTGACCCAGCTGACCGACAACGCGCATGGCGTCCGGCGAGGCGATGACCACGTCATAGTTCAGGTCGCCGCCCTTCATCTCGGCAGCCAGGTCGTCCATGCCGACTCTTTCGGCACCGGCAGCCAGTGCGGCTTCGGCATTGGCACCCTGGGTGAATACGGCAACGCGAACCGACTTGCCAGTGCCATTGGGCAGCACGGTGGCGCCACGAACGACCTGGTCGGACTTACGCGGATCCACGCCCAGGTTCACGGAGACGTCGATGGACTCCTTGAACTTGATGGTGGACAGCTCGGCCAGCAGGGCTGCAGCTTCTTCGAAGCCGTACTGCTTGCCAGCCTGGATTTTTTCGGCGATAGCCTTTTGACGCTTAGTGAGCTTGGCCATTACACGCCCTCCACATTCAGACCCATGCTACGAGCGGAACCGGCGATGGTACGCACGGCGGCGTCCATATCGGCGGCGGTGAGATCGGCATTCTTGGTCTTGGCGATCTCTTCCAGCTGGGCGCGGGTGACGGTACCGACCTTCTGGCTGTTCGGACGAGCGGAACCGCTCTTGATGCCAGCCGCCTTCTTGAGCAGCACGGAGGCCGGGGTGCTCTTGATTTCGAAGGTGAAGCTACGGTCGCTGTACACGGTGATGATCACCGGGGTGGGCAGACCGGGCTCCATACCCTGAGTGCGGGCGTTGAACGCCTTGCAGAATTCCATGATGTTGACGCCGTGCTGACCCAGCGCCGGACCGACCGGCGGGCTCGGGTTGGCTTGAGCGGCCTTAACCTGCAGCTTGATGTAAGCCTGAATTTTCTTAGCCATGTGCTACTCCAATGATGGGTTCAACGCCCCGCGGGGCTCCCCAATTACTTGCTATATCCCAGTGACGACAAAACCCCGCAGCCGGGGCTACGGGGTGGGGGATGCGAACAACCTAGACCTTTTCGACCTGGCTGAACTCGAGCTCCACAGGGGTTGACCGACCAAAGATCAGTACCGCCACGTGGATGCGGCTCTTCTCGTAATTCACTTCTTCGACAACGCCGTTGAAGTCGGCGAACGGACCGTCCACCACCCGAACCGTCTCACCCGCTTCGAACAGGGTCTTCGGCTTGGGCTTGTCGCTGCTATCGGAGACACGACGCAGAATCGCATCCGCCTCACGGTCAGTGATGGGCGCCGGCTTGTCGGCGGTACCGCCGATGAAGCCCATGACGCGAGGGGTATCCTTGACCAGGTGCCAAGTCCCTTCGTTCATCTCCATCTGCACCAGGACGTATCCCGGGAAAAACTTACGCTCGCTCTTACGCTTCTGGCCATTGCGCATTTCCACCACTTCTTCGGTGGGCACGAGAATGTCGCCGAACTCGTCTTCCATTTCGTGCAGCTTGACGCGCTCGATCAACGAACGCATGACATGCTTCTCGTAACCCGAGTAGGCATGCACGACGTACCAACGCTTAGCCACGGCGAACCCTTTCAACCAACAATCGTGGAAACCAGCCAACCGAGCAGGGAGTCAAGCCCCCACAACAACAAAGCCATCACGAGCACCACAGCAACCACGATCAGCGTGGTCTGAGTGGTCTCTTGCCGGGTAGGCCAGACAACCTTGCGAATCTCGGTACGGGCGTCTTTCAGCAAGCCAAAGAAGGCCTGCCCCTTGGCGGTCTGCAGCGCAACGAAGGCAGCGATAGCCGCCAGCACCAACAGACCTACCACTCGATACAGGATGGACTGAGCAGCGAAGTAGTGATTGGCAACAACACCGATCGCTACCAGAACGACAACCACCAGCCACTTCAGCGCATCGAAGCGCGACTCTTTGGCTTCCGCCTTGATGCTCATTGCATGAATCCTGTAAGGAGTGCCAGATGGGAATCTGGCAGGCCAGGAGGGAATCGAACCCCCAACCTGCGGTTTTGGAGACCGCCGCTCTGCCAATTGAGCTACTGGCCTGTAACTTGAATCAGGCCGACCATTATGCCGACCTGACAGGCCAAGATCAATCGATTACTCGATGATCTTGGCAACCACGCCGGCGCCGACAG
>NZ_ANBZ01000077.1:0-82142 GCF_000316965.1 Pseudomonas sp. 313 | reverse complement strand
CCTAACAGGGCGCTGCCCCAGACGCTGCCAATCTCCCTCACCCCAACCCTCTCTCTGATGGAGAGGGGGCGATCGGTGCAAGCTAGCTTTTCGTAGGTTGCGGCTGAGCGCAGCGAAGCCCAACAGGGTACTGCCCCAGACGCTGCCAGTATCCCTCACCCCAACCCTCTCCCCGAGGGAGAGGGGGCGATCGGTGCAAGCTGGCTTTTCGTAGGTTGCGGCTGAGCGCAGCGAAGCCCAACACCCGGCGATCAACCTTCAGCCCAGCTCTCCATTGAGCTTGCGCAGCAGGCGCAACAGCTCGGTTCGTTCGGCGTCGTCCAGCGGGGCGCTGGCGGCACGGTCGCTGGCAGCGGCGCGTTCCTTGAGTTCGCCCACCAGGGCGCGGCCCTGCTCGGTGAGGTGCAGGGCGTAGGCGCGGCGATCCTGGGTGCCGCGCACCCGCTCGGCCAGGCCCTGGCGTTCCAGCTTGTTCAGCAGCAGGACCAGTTGCGGCGGCTCGATGGCCAGGCGCCGGGCCAGGTCGGCCTGCATCAGGCCCGGTTCCTGTTCGAGGATCACCAGGGCGGTGAACTGGGCAGGGCGCAGGTCGTATTCAGCCAGGCTGTCCACCAGGTGCTGGAACATCTTCATCTGGGCGCGGCGCAGGGCATAGCCTACGGCGGTGTCCAGCCAGGGAGTGGCGGCTGGGTCCAGGGGCGTGGCGTCGTCGGGGGAACTCATCGGCGGGAAGGGCTTCCGTCGGAGATGGCGAGAGGAGGGTATCGAGGGGTCATTCTAGTCCAGATCCCGTCTCGCGCGTCGATGGCGATAGGCGAACTGGGCACGACTCAGGCCGAGCAGTCGTGCCGCGGCGGCCACGTTGCCGTGGCTGTGCGCCAGGGCTTCGTCGAGCAGCTCGGCTTCCAGCTGGCCCAGGTGCAGCGGGCGTTCGCCAGCCACGCCGAGGCGCTCCAGCCAGCCGGCTGTCTGCGGCGCCGGTTCCAGGAGGTCGGCCGGCAGCGGCTCGCCGCGAAACAGGTGGGGCAGGTCGATGAGTTCGCCCGGATCGCTGGCGATCACCCCGCGCTCCACCAGATTCTGCAATTCCCGTACGTTGCCGGGAAAATCGTAGCGCAGCAGCGCCTTGAGGGCGCGCATGGTCAGCCCCACCGGCGGACGTTCGTAGGCGGCGCAGAAGCGGCGCAGGAACAGATCCACCAGCAGCGGTACGTCGTCGCGGCGGTCCCGCAGGGGTGGGATGCCGATGGGATAGACGTTGAGACGATAGAAGAGGTCTTCGCGGAAGTCGCCGCGGCGCACCGCGTCGCGCAGGTCCAGGTTGGTGGCGGCGACTACCCGTACGTCCACCCTGAGGGTGCGGCTGCCGCCGACCCGTTCGATCTCGCGCTCCTGCAGCGCGCGCAGCAGCTTGCCCTGACCGGGCAGGCTCAGGCAGGCGATCTCGTCGAGGAACAGCGTACCGCCCTGGGCCCGTTCGAAGCGCCCGGCGCGGGACTGGTTGGCGCCGGTATAGGCACCGCGCTCCACGCCGAACAATTCGGCTTCGATGAGATTCTCGGGAATGGCCGCGCAGTTGAGGGCGACGAAGGGGCCGTCGGCGCGGTGGCTGAGACGGTGCAGGTGGCTGGCGAACAGCTCCTTGCCCACCCCGGATTCGCCGGTGAGCAGCACCGTGGCCGGGGTCGGGGCGACCCGTTGTAGCGCCTGGAAGGCGCCGTTGAAGGCCGCCGAGGCGCCTACCAGCGGCTGGCCGTCGACGGCGTGGGGCAGGGGCGCGGGCAGGCGTTCGGTGGCAGTCCTCTCAGGGGTACCATCGCCCGCGGCATTGAGATAGCGCAGGTCCTCCGCCACGTCGGGCCAGCGTTCGGCATTGCGGCCTTCGACCCGGCAGACATGGTGGCCCATGGCCCGGCATTCCACCTCGCGAAAGATCACCAGGCGGCCGAACAGGCTGCTGACGTAGCCGATGGCATAGCCGATCTCCATCCAGCAGGCCGGATCGCTGCCCTGGCCATGGGCGATCTGGTGCTCGTCGCATTCGGCCGAGTGGTGCCAGAGGAATTCGCCGCCATAGCGGCCCTGGTCGACATCGAATTCGAAATGCAGCGGCTCGACCCGCACCAGCCCCTCCAGGCCGTGCAGGCGGGTGCCGGCCGCGAAGATGGCGGCGGCGTCGGCCTGGGGCCAGCGCTTGCGCACCAGCTCGGCGTCGCGCACCCCGGACAGATAGCCGACCCGGGTCAGCAGGCCGCGGGCGCGTTCCTGACCCAGGGCGCCGATCAGCTCGCGCCGCAGGGCGCCAAAGGCGGAGGCGTGCACCAGCAGCATGCGCTGGTCGTTGAGCCAGATGCGACCATCTCCGGGCGAGAAGAACAGGCACTCGGCCAGTTCCGCCTGGGTCGGGCTGGCGCTGCCGTCCCAGGCGGCACTGTCGCCCCGCTGGAAGCCGGTAGCGGCCTGCTGCAGATCGCTGAGGGACAGACGTTCGGAGCGGGCCATGGCACGACCTCTCGGGTGAATTGCGCAAATGCGCACTCAAGGAAAAGGTTATACCTCATAACTTTATCTTTTGAGCAAGGCGTTTGCTGAATAGGCCTGGCGCCTTTGCCTGCCCAAGTCAGCAAGTCCCTGATTGAACGGCGCTTTTTCCTGTCAGCCCGGTCTGGGCACAGCCCTTGCTCCCTTGCCTGTGCCCACCGCGGCCCGATAACAACAAGGAGAAGGCTATGAGCAGATCATCCACGCCGTTCCTGGACGGCGCCCCCTGGCGCGAGCGGATTTTCGATGGCGACTGGATCGCCGCCCAGGGCGGCACCCTGGAGGTCATCGAACCCGCCACCGGCCAGCCCCTGCATCGCACGGGCCTCGCCAGCGTCGCCGACATCGACCAGGCCTGCGCCAAGGCGGCCCAGGCGCAACCGGCCTGGGCCGCCTGGACGGCCCGGCAAAAGGCCGCGCTGTTCCTGGCGGCCGCCGCGCAGCTCGAATTGAATCGCGCCGAACTGGCACCCCTGATCGCCCGGGAGACCGGCGGCATCCTGCCCAAGGCCGAGCTGGAGCTGCGCGAAGCCGGAGTCATCCTGCAGCAGGTCGCCGGCCAGTTGCTGCAGCCCCATGGCGTGGTTCTGCCCAGCGAGCGTGGTGCCCTGTCCTATGCCCGCCGCCTGCCCCATGGCGTGGTGGGGGTGATCTCGCCCTTCAACTTCCCGCTGATCCTTTCCCTGCGCGCCGTGGCCCCGGCGCTGGCCTGCGGCAATGCCGTGGTACTCAAGCCGGATCACCAGACGCCGGTGAGCGGCGGCGTGCTGATCGCCCGACTGTTCGAGGCCATCGGCCTGCCCAAAGGCGTGCTGCAGGTGCTGCCCGGTCGCGCCGAGGCCGGGGCGGCGCTCTGCGCCCATCCCCAGGTGCGGATGATCGCCTTCACCGGCTCGACCCAGGCCGGGCGCCAGGTGGCGGAAAGCGCCGGGCGCCATCTGAAGAAGGTGGCGCTGGAGCTGGGCGGCAAGAATCCGCTGATCGTGCTCGATGACGCCGATCTCGACCGCGCCGCCAGCTGCGCCGCCTGGGGCAGCTTCCTGCACCAGGGCCAGATCTGCATGGCCACCGGCCTGATCCTGGTGCACCAGCGCATCGCCGCCGCCTTCAGCGAACGCCTGGTCGCCCGCGCCGCCGCCCTGCGCCTGGGTGATCCCCTGGAGCCCAGCACCCAACTCGGCCCGCTGATCAACGACCGGCAGTTGCGACGGGTGCAGGGCATCGTCGCCGATAGCCTCGCCGCCGGTGCCCGGCTGCTGCAGGGCGGTCATCACGAAGGCCTCTTCTATGCCCCCACGGTGCTCGCCGACGTCCGCCCCGGCATGCGGGCCTTCGATGAGGAAGTCTTCGGCCCGGTGGCCAGCGTGGTGACCTTCGCCGACGAGTCCGAGGCCATCGACCTGGCCAACCGCACCCCCTATGGCCTGGCGGCCGGTGTGCTGTCCGGCTCCCTGGCGCGGGCCCGGGCCCTGGGCGAACGGCTGGAGTGCGGAATGCTGCACCTCAACGACCAGACGGTGAACGACGAGGTGGTCAATCCCTTCGGCGGCCGTGGCCAGTCCGGCAATGGCGGCAGCGTCGGTGGCCTGTGCAACTGGGACGACTACAGCCAGTGGCAATGGGTGACCGAGCATAACGAGCCGCCACGCTATCCCTTCTGAGAGCCTGCTCAAAGGCTGCTGCGCGTCGGCCAAACCGCGTTGAACACGACCTGGGTCGCCAGCCCGATCGGAATGCTCATTTACCACTCGTAAACCCGAGCGCGGGTCCGATCCGCTTCCTCAGCCGTGTTCGCCTTGTTTGGCTCTAGCTCGCAAGCCTTTGAGCAGGCTCCAAACCCTTGTTTCACCCCCAATAACAACAAGAGGAAAATCCCATGACCCTGAATGGCAAGACTCTAGTGATCACCGGCGTGGCCTCCGGCATTGGCGCCGAGTTGGCGCGCCTGGCACGCTTCCAAGGCGCCACTGTGATCGGCGTCGACCGCAATCAGCCCCAGTTCAGCCTGGACGACTTCCACCAGGCCGACCTGGGCGATCCCGACAGCATCGCCGCCCTGGTCGGTCGCCTGCCGGCGCACCTGCACGGCCTGTGCAACATCGCCGGGGTACCGGGCACGGCACCCCGGGAGGCAGTGGCCCGGGTCAATTACCTCGGCCTGCGGTTGCTCAGCCAGCAACTGGTCGCGCGGTTGGGGCAGGGCGGGGCCATCGTCAACGTCACCTCCATCCTCGGCGCCGAATGGCCGCAGCGCCTGGAGCGGCACCGCGAACTGGCGCAAATCGCCGACTTCGCCCAGGCCCAGGCCTGGCTGGAGGCCCATCCGGTGGAGCAGGCCACCTGCTACCAGTACTTCAAGGAGGCGCTCATCGTCTGGAGCTTCGTGCAGTCCCAGACCTGGTTCCGCGAATTCGGCGTGCGGCTGAATTGCGTGGCGCCGGGCCCGGTGTTCACGCCCATCCTCGGTGACTTCGTCAGCATGCTGGGTGAAGAGCGGGTCGCCCGCGACAGCCAGCGCATCCTGCGTCCGGCGCTGGCCGACGAGGTGGCCGCGGTCATCGCCTTCCTCTGCAGCGATGCCTCGCGCTGGATCAACGGCGCCAATCTGCCAGTGGATGGCGGCCTGGCCGCCAGTTACGTCTGACCCGGATCGCCGCGCCTGCCCAGGTGCGGTGATCGCGTGTTCCCACAACAAGAACAATCCCAGGACGACGTCATGCGCACACTTTCCCGATTCGGTCTGCTGGCCGCGGCCAGTCTCGCCTCCACGCTGGCTCAGGCCTACGACCTGCCCGGTCTCAACCTCGGTTCCACCAGCTTCTATGATGGTGCCCCGGCACCGGACGGCCCTGGCTGGTACCTGGCGGAATACCTGATCTATGGCAAGACCAGTCGCTTCAACGATCAGAATGGCCGCAAGCTGCCCCTGCCCAAGCAGGACCTGACCACCTTCGCCCCGGTCACCCAGCTGATCTACCTGGGGCAGCCGCTGGCCAACGGTGCCATGCCCGGCTTCACCGCCATCCTGCCCTTGCTGGCCCATGCCGATGTCGACGATGGCCTCGGCGGCCAGGCGCTGAGCGCCCGCGAAGGGGTAGGGGACCTGACCCTGGGCGCCTTCCTGCAGTTACCCACCACCACCCGCCCCGACGGCGGACCGCGCTGGGCGCAGCGCATCGAGGCCGAGATCGTCGCCCCCACCGGCCGCTACGACCGCGACCGAGCGATCAATCCGGGCAGCAACTTCTGGTCCTTCAATCCCTATTACGCCACCACCTACTGGCTGACGCCCCAATGGTCGGTGACCGGGCGCTTCTGGTACCTGTGGAATGGCAAGAACGACCAGCCGCTGCGTAGCTTCGGCGCTGTCTCGGACACCCAGGCCGGCCAGGCACTGCATGCCAACTTCGCCACCCAGTACGCGCTGAACGACCGACTCAGCATCGGCCTGAGCGGCTATTGGCTCCGGCAGATCACCGATACCCAGGTGGATGGCCATGACGTCAGCGGACGCCGGGAAAAGGTCTGGGCCTGGGGTCCGGGTTTCACCTACGCCTTTTCCAGACAGAACCTGGTCACCGTCAACAGCTACTTCGAGCAGGACGCCGAGAACCGCACCGAGGGACGCAAGTTCGTCGTCAACTTCCTGCATCGTCTTTAGGCAGTGGTTACCGCCTTTCAGCGTTTGAAAGGGATACCGTAAATCTGCTGAGTAGGCGGAGCCGGCGGCTGCGCCTGGGGGTGGGGCACCATGTGCCAGGTCTCGTCACGCGGCCGGCGGTCGATGTAGATCGGCACCGGCTGATAGAGGATGCCGCCGCTGCGCACCTGGGTTTCCTGGCGAAAGCTGGAAGAGGAGGAAGAGCTGCCGACCACGGTGACGTCATCGACCGGGCGCTGACGGCTGCTGGCCGGCGCGGGGACTACGGTGATCTCGCGCGGCGCAGTGGCTGGCGGTGGCGTGGCGGGTTTTGGCGGGGGAGTGAAGCCGTTGCTGTCGGGCAAACGCTGCAGCGGAATGGTAGTGATCTGACTATTCGTCGGACAAGCGCCCTGGGTATAGGTCGTCTGGCCCTGGTCGTCCACGCATTTGTAGACATCCTGAGCGGCCACGACGCCACTGGCGAGCAGCAGGCCATAGAGTAGCGAACGCATGATGAGGCCCTCCGGGCGCTCGAAGTGTCACCTGCAGGATACAAGATGCCCGTCATGGCTCCCAGCGGCGGTGCACGTCTCCGTGCAAGCCTGCGGCTAATCGTCAGACCTTAGAGTTAGGTCTGATGCCGGTGGAGCGTATAACATCTTGAAACATTCTTTTCAGGACAGTGACGCGTGAAGTGGTTCGTGATCGGCGGTTTCTTTCTCTGTGTGTTGTACGTGCATTTTCGCGGTCGGGTGCGTCATCGCTTCCTGCGTCAGCTAGGTGATCATTCGACGGTGTTGGCACCGCTGAACACCTTCATGTTCCTGACGTCGCGGGTACCCAACCAGCCCTATCACCCGGTGGAACGCTTTCCCGAGCTCCAGGTGCTGCAGGACAACTGGCAGCTCATTCGTGACGAAGCCCTGGCCCTGCTGCGTGCCGGCCAGATCAAGAAAGCCGCCGAGCACAACGATGCCGGCTTCAACTCCTTCTTCAAGAGCGGCTGGAAGCGCTTCTATCTGAAGTGGTACGGCGACAGCCATCCTTCCGCCATGCAGCTGTGCCCGCAGACCACCGGATTGCTGCGGGGCATCGGCACGGTCAAGGCGGCCATGTTCGCCGAGTTGCCGCCCGGGTCGCGGTTGGTGCGCCATCGCGATCCCTATGGCGGCTCCCTGCGCTATCACCTGGGCCTGGCCACGCCCAACGACCCACGCTGCTTCATCGAGGTGGACGGCCAGCGCTATCACTGGCGCGATGGCCAGGCAGTGGTGTTCGATGAAACCTTCATCCACTACGCCGAGAACACCACCGAGCAGGATCGCATCATCCTGTTCTGCGACATCGAGCGACCGCTGCGCTATCGCTGGGCCGGTGCCTTCAACCGCTGGATAAGCGGTACCCTGCTGGCCTCGGCGGCCTCGCCCAATGACGCCAGCGACCGCACCGGTGGCCTCAACCGTGCCTTCCGGCATCTCTATCGCATCCGTCAACGCGGCAAGGCGCTGAAGAAGCGCAACCGCTTCCGCTACTATCTCGAACAGTGGCTGTTGCTGGCTGCCTTGATCGGCGTGGTGATCTGGATCTGACCGATCCCCTCATCGACGCGGACACCGGTTCGACTTGACCCCGATGCGGATCGCCTCTAATACTGTATGCATATACAGATTGAGGCGATGGCCATGGATAACACCCCTGCAGGTCTGGCGGCATGAGCGGCGGCGCCAGCCTGGCCCGGCTGTTCGAGGAGCGGCGTCTCTGGAAGGGGCAGACCAGTCCCGACGCCCGGCGCAGCGACCAGCCCACCGGGGTCGCCGCCCTGGATGCCCATCTGCCCGGCGCCGGCTGGCCCGAGGCGGCGCTGACCGAATTGCTGCTCGCCGGCCCCGGCCATGGCGAGTTGCGGCTGCTCTGGCCAACCCTGGCGCGCCTGAGCCAAGCCGCCGAACGCATCGCCCTGATCGGCCCGCCGCTGTTGCCCTATCCCCTGGCCTGGCAGGCGGCCGGCGTAGTGCTGGATTCCCTGGTGGTGATCCGCGCCCAGGGCGCCGAGGTGCTCTGGGCCGCCGAGCAGTGCCTGCGTTCGGGATGCTTCGGCGCGGTGCTCTGCTGGCCCGAGCGCGCCGATGATCGCCAGCTGCGCCGGCTGCAGGTCGCCGCCGAGAGCGGTCGCACCCTGGCCTTCGCCCTGCGCCCGGCCGCCGCCTTGGACAATCCCTCGCCGGCGGCCTTGCGCCTGGAACTCAGGGCGCCGCTGGAACGGCTACATATCCGCAAATGCCGGGGCGGTCAGCCCGGCGTGCTCGATCTGGCCGGCGGCGCTTGAGCTGGCCATGCGCTGGGCCTGCATCCTCTTTCCGCAGCTGGCGCTGGATGCCGTGCTGCGCCGCCATCCGCAGCCGGAGCAGCCGCTGGTGCTGCTTTCCGGTCCGCCCCAGCGTCGCCTGCTGCGGGCGGTCAATCCGGCCGCGCGAGCCCTGGGACTGCGCCCTGGCCTGACCCTGGCCGCCGCCCAGGCGCTGACCCGTGACTTCGAGCAGCAGGAACATGATCCGGCGCTCATCGAGACGGCCGAGGCGCTGTTGGCGGCCTGGGGCTATGGCTTCAGCTCCCAGGTCAGTCGCCACTATCCGCGGGCGCTGCTGCTGGAGATCCAGTCCAGCCTGCCGCTGCTGGGTCCCTGGCCGCGGCTGGAGCGGCGCCTGCGTCAGGAGCTCCAGGGCCTGGGCTTTCGTCATCGGCTGGCCCTGGCACCCAATCCGGTGGCGGCGCGCATGCTGACCAATGTCGCCGATGGTCTCATCGCCTCTCCGGATGACCTGCCGCGCCTGCTCGATCGGCTGCCCGTGGAGCGCGCCGGTTTCGCCCCCCAGCAAGCCCAGGCGCTGACGCGCATGGGTATCCGCCGGTTGGAGCAGCTCAAGGCCCTGCCCAGGGCCGCCCTGGCCCGGCGTTTCGCGCCGGAGCTTCTGCAGCAGCTGGATCTGCTGGGCGGCAGTCGCAGTCTGGCGCTGAAGTTCTATCGGCCGCCCGATCGCTTCGTGGCGCGGGTGGAACTCAATTTCGAGGTGGACTCCCACCAGGCCCTGCTGTTTCCACTGCGCCGCCTCACCGCCGACCTGGCCGCCTGGCTGGCCAGTCGTGACCGTGGCGTGCAGCGCTTCCTGCTCTGGCTGGAACATCGCCAGGGGCCGGCCACCACCCTCACCATCGGCCTGCTGGCCCCCGAGCGCGATGCCGCCCTGCTGTTCGAATTCGCCCGTGGCCGCCTCGAACAGTTGCAGGTGGTGGCGCCGGTTCTGGCGCTGCGCCTGGAAAGCGAGGAATTGCCGCTCTTCGTGCCGGAACGCCATGGCCTGTTCGACGAACGCCCGGCCCAGGCCGTGGGCTGGGAGGTGCTGCGCGAGCGTCTGCGTGCCCGGCTGGGCGAGGAGGCCGTGCTCGGCCTCGGCATTCAGGCGGATCATCGGCCCGAGCGCGCCCTGGTCTGGCGCCACGAGCGACGCCTGGAGACTGTGCTGCCCGGCCTGCGTCCGGGCTGGCTGCTGCGCGAACCGCGCCCCCTCGACGGTCAGCCACGCCGGATCCTGGCCGGTCCTGAACGCATCGAAAGCGGCTGGTGGGACGGCGGCGACCAACGCCGCGACTACTACCGCATCGAGGTGGCCGACGGACGCCAAGCCTGGGCCTTCCGCCGCTATGGCGAGGAGGCGCCCTGGTGGATCCAGGGCTGGTTCGCATGAGCGGCTATGTCGAGTTGCACTGTCTGTCGAATTTCAGTTTCCAGCGCGGTGCCTCCAGCGCCCTGGAATTGTTCGAGCGAGCCAAGGCGCTGGGCTACGCCGCCCTGGCCATCACCGACGAAGGCACCCTGAGCGGCATCGTCCGCGCCTGGCAGGCGGCGCGGCAGGTCGGACTGCCGCTCATCGTTGGCAGCGAGCTGACCTTGGACGACGGCCTGCGCCTGGTGCTGCTGGTGGAGGATCTGCCGGGCTACGAGTCTCTTTGCGCCCTGATCACCCGGGCGCGCCGCCGTGCGCCCAAGGGCCGCTACCAGTTGGGTCGCGCGGATTTGCAGCACCCCTTGCCCGGGCTGCTGGCCATCTGGTTGCCGGGCGGCGAACCCCTGGCCGAGGAGGGCGCCTGGCTCAAGCAGGTCTTCGCCGAACGCCTCTGGCTAGGCGTGGAATTGCTGCGCGGCGCCGATGACGCCGCCCAGCTCATGCAGTTGCAGGCACTGGGGGAGCAACTGGGGCTGCCGCCGGTGGCCTGCGGCGACGTGCACATGCATACCCGCGGTCGTCGTGCCCTGCAGGATGTGCTCACCAGCATCCGCCACCACCTGCCAGTGGCCGAGGCCGGCTATCGCCTGCATCCCAACGGGGAGCGGCATCTGCGCCCGCTGACGGTGCTCGAAGGGCTTTATCCCGATGCCTTGCGCGCCGAAACCCTGAAGATCGCCGCCCGCTGTCGCTTCGATCTGGGCGAGTTGCGTTATCGCTATCCCCAGGAGGTGATACCCGCCGGCCAGACCGCCGGCTCCTGGTTGGCCGAGTTGACCCGCCGCGGCCTGGCCTGGCGCTGGCCGGAGGGACCGCCGCAAAAGGTCACCGACCAGGTAGCCAGGGAGCTGGCGCTGATCGCCGAGAAGGGCTACGAGAACTACTTTCTCACCGTGCACGACATCGTCGACCATGCCCGCCGCCAGCACATCCTCTGCCAGGGCCGCGGTTCGGCAGCCAACTCGGTGGTCTGCTACGTGCTGGGCATCACCGAGCTGAATCCGCTCACCGGCAACCTGCTGTTCGAGCGCTTCATCTCCCGCGAGCGCGACGAACCGCCCGACATCGATGTCGACTTCGAGCACGAGCGTCGCGAAGAGGTGATCCAGTACGTCTTCCGCCGCTATGGCCGCGAACGGGCCGCGCTCACCGCGGTGGTCAGCACCTACCATGCCGCCGGCGCCCTGCGCGATGTCGGCAAGGCCCTGGGCCTGCCGGGCGATCAGCTCGACGCCCTGTCCGGGTGCGCCGGGCGCTGGACCGACGAGATCCCCGGCCCCGCACGTCTGCGCGAAGCCGGTTTCGATCCCGACAGCCCGCTGCTGCAGCGGGTGCTCATCCTCGCCGGTCAACTGATCGGTTTTCCCCGGCATCTCTCCCAGCATCCCGGCGGCTTCGTCATCTCCGAGGCGCCCCTGGCTACGCTGGTGCCGGTGGAGAATGCCGCCATGCCCGAGCGCACCCTGATCCAGTGGGACAAGGACGACCTCGATGCCGTGGGCCTGCTCAAGGTCGACATCCTCGCCCTGGGCATGCTCAGCGCCCTGCGCCGCTGCTTCGACCTGGTCGCTGACTGGCGTGGCCAGCGCTGGACCCTGGCCAGCCTGCCCCAGGAGGATGCGCCCACCTACGCCATGATCTCCCGCGCCGACACGGTGGGGGTGTTCCAGATCGAATCCCGCGCCCAGATGGCCATGCTGCCGCGCCTCCGGCCGCAAACCCTCTACGACCTGGTGATCGAGGTGGCCATCGTCCGGCCCGGGCCGATCCAGGGCGACATGGTGCATCCCTATCTGCGCCGCCGGAGTGGCGAGGAAGTGGCGGACTATCCCCATGACGAATTGCGGCCAGCCCTGGAGCGCACCCTAGGAGTGCCGCTGTTCCAGGAGCAGGTGATGCAGATCGCCATGACCGCTGCCCAGTACACCCCGGGCGAAGCCGATCAGCTGCGCCGCTCCATGGCCGCCTGGAAGCGTCATGGCGGCCTCGAACCTCATCGTCAGCGGTTGCACAGTCGCATGGTCGAGCGCGGCTATCGCCCGGAATTCGCCGCGCGCCTCTTCGAGCAGATCAAGGGCTTCGGCAGCTACGGCTTTCCCGAATCCCATGCCGCCAGCTTCGCCCTGCTGACCTATGCCAGCTCCTGGCTCAAATGCCATGAACCGGCCGCCTTCGCCTGTGCCCTGGTCAACAGCTGGCCCATGGGCTTCTACAGTCCCGACCAGGTGCTGCAGGACGCTCGACGCCATGGCGTCGAGGTGCGCGCCGTGACCGTGCAGGCCAGCGACTGGGACTGCCGGCTGGAGGCGAGCGCTGGCCATCAGCCGGCGATCCGCCTGGGCCTGCGCCTGGTGCAGGGGTTGGCGGAAGCGGTCGGCCGCCGCCTGGTGGTGGCGCGGGGTACGCAGCCCTTTCGCGACATCGAGGACCTCTGCCGCCGGGCCGAACTGGATGCCCGGGCCCGCGGGCAACTGGCCGAGGCCGGCGCCCTGGCCGAGCTCGCCGGTGATCGCCATCAGGCGCGCTGGGCCATGGCCGGGGTGGAGCGCCAGCTGCCGCTGTTCGCGGCGGCGGATAGCGTTCAAGAGGAGCGCCTGGCCTTGCCCGCGCCCAGCGTTGCCGAAGAGGTCCATGCCGACTACCGCATGCTGGGCACCACCCTGGGGCCGCATCCGCTGAGCCTGCTGCGTGGCGAACTCCAGGCGCGGCGCTGCCGGGACTTCCGTCAGCTGGACGAAATCAGGCCCGGCGCCCTGGTGCGAGTGGCCGGACTGGTGCGCGGACGACAGCGTCCAGGCACGGCCAGCGGGGTGATCTTCGTCACCCTGGAAGACGAGCACGGCATGCTCAATGTGGTGGTCTGGCGCGCAGTGGGCGAACAGCAGCGACGACCGTTGTTGCAGGCACGGCTGCTACAGGTCGAGGGGCATCTGGAACGGGAGGCGGGGGTGCAGCACCTGATCGCCGGTCGCTTGACCGATCTAAGTCCGCTGCTCGACGAACTCTTGGTGTCGAGTCGGGATTTTCACTAGGGCGCGGAGGCGAAAAGCAGGGAGGGGGAGTGAGCGGGTGGGGCGGAGGACTGTCTTCCGAAGCGCTCTGCAGCGCCCGGAAGACAAGAATCGACCAACGCAGTCTTAGCTGACGGCGTCTTTCAGGCCTTTGCCGGGCTTGAAGCCGGGCAGCTTGGCAGCGGCGATCTTGATGGTGGCACCGGTCTGCGGGTTGCGGCCTTCGCGAGCAGCGCGCTCTTTTACTGCGAAAGTTCCGAAACCGACCAGGCTGACGCTGTCGCCTTGCTTCAGGGCGTCGGTCACCGCAGTGGTGAAGGCGTCCAGGGCTTTGGCAGCGGTGGCCTTGGGCAGGTCGGCAGACGCGGCAATGGCGTCGATCAGCTCAGCTTTATTCATGTAAAAACTCCATGTGTGAGTATTGGCCAGGCAGTATAGCGGCAGCTTTGCCTTGCGTAGAGCCTTTGTAAGCCTCTACGTGGCCGGTTGAAGCAGCCTTGTTGTTCGGCGCTACAGGATACGCATAGCGGGCGAAAGAACGATAGGGTATTCGATCTAGCAGGGACGTGAAAACCTGATCCGCACTGCATTTTCCACGCTTCACAGCCCAGCCGTCGCCTTTTTGGGCAGCGGCGATGGCCGTTTGGTTTCCTCTAGGCGCTGAACGAAAAGTCGCCGAGCGATGGTGAGGCGAGGCGAAAAACCTTGAGGAAGCGGAGTTTACAAATGGTAAATGAGCATTCCGAAAGGTTCTTTCAACGAAGCATCACTGAGCGCAGGCAGTTTTCGTACAGCGCCTAAGCTACGCGGTCGGGCGAGATATGGGGTTGCAACGGCGGCGTCAGCGGCGGCAGGCCATAGGCGGCGCGGGCGGCATCGCAGTGGGGATTGGCTTCGCCGTTCTCCCAGGCGGCGGTGAACTCGCGGCAGGTGCTGGAACGGTTCTCGTAAACGGTGCAGCGCGTGCCGCAGCCCACCTCGCCCAGCAGGGCCACGCAGCGTACCGGCTTCTGCTCGGTGCCCTGCATGGCCGCCAGATGGGGGCTGACCGCGACGGTGAGGTAATCGGGCACCGGGCCGCCTGCCGACTGGCATTCGCCCCAATAGAAAGACACGCGAAAGTGGGCGCAGCAGGCGCCACAGCTGAGGCAAGGATTCTCGGTCGACATGAACGACAGCCATCGCAGAAACCGGCAGTGCCGGCGGGACAGGCAGGGATTCTAGGCAAGCCCCGTCAGGCTGCGAAGCCCCCGGCAATGACCGTTCGGCGGCGACCTACGGCAGTCTTTTCAAGTGCTCGGCTGTGACCAGATGTCGCTGCAGCCAGGCGATGAACAGTCGCACCTTGGCCGGCACCAGACGCCGATGGGGATAGAGCGCATGGATGGCGATGGCCTGGGTGTACCAGGGTGCGAACAGTCGTTGCAGGCGACCCGTCGCCAGGTCATCGCCCACCAGGAAGTCCGGTTGGCGAATGATCCCATGGCCGTCTAGCGCCGCCTGGTGCAGGACACTGCCATTGTTGGCGCGCAAGGGCCCACTGACCTTGACCTGCAGGCGCTCACCGTCACGCTGGAATTCCCAGAGATCGCCATCGCTGGCGTAGCTGTAGAGCAGGCAGCGGTGCTCGCGTAGTTCGGCCGGGTGCTCGGGACGACCGTGGCGCTGCAGATAGGCGGGCGCGGCGCAGATGAACAATTCCACCGCCCCCAGGGGCTGAGCCACCAGGCTGGAATCGCTGAGATCGCCGATGCGCACGGCCAGATCGAAGCCTTCCTCGACTAGGCGCACCTGACGATCGCTCAGCTCCAGATCGATGGCGACCTCGGGGTATTCGTGCAGGAAACTGCTCACCAGCGGTGCTAGGTGGCGCACGCCAAAGGTCAGGGGCGCACTGACCCTGAGGCGTCCCTGCGGGCGCTCGTGGCCTTCCTGCAGGCGCTGTTCGAGGGCCTCCAGATCGCCCAGCAGGGGCACCAGCCCTTCATGGAGGGTGCGTCCGGCCTCGGTCAGGCTCAGGGTGCGGGTGGTACGTTGTAGCAGCCGGGTGCCGTAGTGTCGCTCCAGGGCGGCAAGATGCTTGGTGAGCGCCGAGCGCGAAAGCTCCAGCCGTTCAGCCGCCGCGGTCAGGCTACCCAGTTCGACGATCTTGATGAAGGCCTGCAGGGCTCTCAGGGTATCCAAGGATTGTTTCCATAGCGTGCACAGTTCATTCCCAGAGTGCACCTTTATTCGCGCGTTGGAAACAGGACAATGGGTCATCTTTCCCCTGCTCGAGAATCAGCATGACCGATCGTACTTCGTCCTATGCCGCCCTATTGCTGCGCCTGGCCCTGGGCACCATGTTCCTGGCCCATGGCCTGACCAAGCTGCTGGTGTTCACCTTGCCAGGCACCGCGGGTTTCTTCGCTTCGGTGGGCTTTCCCGGCTGGCTGGCCTATCCGGTCACCTTCTTCGAGTTGGGCGCGGGCGTGCTCCTGATCCTGGGCGTCTGGGTGCGTCCAGTCGCGGCAGTGGCCGCCGTCCAACTGTTCGCCGCGGCGACAGTCCATTTCGGCAACGGCTGGTCCTTTTCCAATCCCGACGGCGGCTGGGAATATCCGGTCTTTCTCGCCGTGACCGCTGCCGCCCTGGCGCTGCTGGGCGCGGGTCAGCTTTCCTGGGATGCCCGCAAGCGCGCCTGAATCCATCCACTCGAGAGGTCGCCACCATGTCGCTTCCCACCCTGTTCGTTTCCCACGGGTCGCCCATGGAGGCGCTCGACGCCGGCGCGGCAGGGGCGGCCTGGCGCGCCCTGGGGCGGTCACTGCCGACCCCAGCCACCATCCTGGTGGTCTCGGCGCACTTCGATACCCGGATACCGGTATTCGGCAGCGCCAAGCGGCCGGCCACCATCCATGACTTCCATGGCTTTCCCGAAGCCCTCTACCGCCTGGATTATCCCGCGCCGGGTGCCCCGGCGCTGGCCGAGCAACTGGCTCAAGGTTTGCGAGACCAGGGCTGGGAGGCCGAGACGGAGGCGCAGGGACTGGATCATGGCGCCTGGGTACCGTTGCGCTATCTCTATCCCGACGCGCAAATCCCCGTGGTGCCGCTGTCGATGAGCGCCACCCGCGGGCCGGACTATCACTATGCCCTGGGCCAGGCGCTGGCCAGGGTGCTACCGGCGGATACCCTGCTGATCGGTTCAGGCAGCCTGACCCACAACCTCGGTCACTTCCGTCGTGGGGGCGCTGAGTCCCCGGGCTATGTGCGGGACTTCCAGCAGTGGATCCAACATCGCTTGCGCGAGCGAGATCTGGACGCCTTGCTCGACTACCGACGCCAGGCGCCCCAGGCCCGCCAGGCGCATCCTACCGACGAGCACCTGCTGCCCTTGTTCGTCGCCCTGGGCGCGGCGGACCCCGAAGGCACCCTCAGCGTCCATCATGACGGCATCGCCCATGGCATCCTGGCCATGGATCTCTACGGCTTTTCCCGCCGTTAGCCGCTTGCCAACAAAAAGCCCGGATCGGTGACCGATCCGGGCTTTTTGCCAACGGCAGAGCGACGTTCGATCAGCCGAACAGCTCCGGGCCGTAACCCCACATCAGCACCGTGGTGGCCATCAGCACCTCCAGCACCAGCACCCCGATGGCCAGGGTGGAGCCGGACATGATGAAGCCTTCCCGTTGATCGATATTGAGGAAGGAGGGGATGCCGGTATAGAGCAGGTAGGCCGAATAGGCCAGGCCGACGATGCCGGCGATGGCGCACAGCCACACCAGCGGATAGAAACCCACCAGGCCACTCAGCAACATGGGCGTGGCCACGTAGCCGGCGAACAGAATGCAACGATTGGCACTGGGCCGATCTGGATAGCGCCGCGCCAGCCAGTGGATCACATGCCCCATGGCCACCACCGCCGCCATGATCAGCGCATAGCTGATGACCGCCAGTACCACCGCAGTAGGTAGATCCAGCACATGGGCTTCACCGCCGCCGAAGCGCCAACCGAAGGTGGTGGTGCCCACCAGGGACGCGACGACGGGAATGGCCGCCAGCAAGGCGACATGATGGGCAAAGAAGTGCCCGACCGTTTCCCCTTCGCGACGAATCTGTTGCCACTCGCGATCGGGATGGGCCAGCAGGCCCCAGACATGATTGATCATGATCCTGCTCCTCACCCGCTGTGGTCGCCGCAAGCGGGCCTCTGTGGATGGCGAACGCTGGGTACAACGCAACTGGCGACTACCTTAGGAGTATAGAAGAGCTCTGGAATGCGTCATGCGAGCCGACGAAGGGCAGCCTGCCTGCAAACGAAGCGACCAATGGTCACAGGGCACCAGGCTGGTGCGTTTCTGAGCCTCTGCTGTCCGGCCAGCGCCCGGAAGGCAATACCTGACCACTTGGACAGGAAATTGCTTGCCCAAGGCATCTGTTACCGGTCAACGAGGTCCGTCATGCCATCTCTCGACATCATCATCGCCGGCGCCGGCATGGGCGGTCTCACCGCCGCCCTGGCGTTGCAGCAGGCCGGGCACCGGGTCCGTCTGTTCGAGCGGGCCCAGGATCTGGCCCCCATCGGCGCGGCCATCTCCATCTGGCCCAACGGCGTCAAGGTACTCGAACACCTGGGCCTCGGGTCCGCCATCGCCGCAGTCAGCGGTGACATGCAGACCATGAGCTACCGGGACCACGAGGGACGGTTGCTCACTCAGTTCAGCCTGCTGCCTCTTTATGCCGCCGTGGGCTGGCCAGCGCGCCCCATCGCCCGGGCCCACCTGCAGCGACTGCTGCTCGAAGCCGTGGGCGCCGAGCGGGTGACCCTGGGTGTCGGTTGCGAGGGCTTCGAGCAGGATGCAGCCGGGGTGACCGTGCTCCTTGGCGACGGGCGTCGCGAGCGGGCCGATCTGCTGATCGCCGCCGACGGTACCCACTCGCGCCTGCGGGAGCGGGTGGTGGGCCAGGCCGTCACCCGTGAGTACTGCGGCTACGTGAACTGGAACGGGCGGGTGAGGATCGCGTCGGATCTGGCCGAGGCCCACGACTGGGCGCAATTCGTCGGGGCGCACCAGCGTGTTTCCCTGATGCCCATGGGCGGTGATGAATTCTATTTTTTCTTCGACGTGCCCCTGCCCAAGGGCACGCTCAACGACCGCAGCCATTACCGCACGGAACTGGCCGAGCACTTCGCCGGCTGGGCACCGCCGGTGCAGCGCCTCATCGAACGGCTGGATCCCCAGGGTGTGGCTCGCGTGGAGATCCACGATACCCGGCCATTGCCGACCCTGGTGCAGGGCCGGGTGGCGCTCCTGGGTGATTCCGCCCATGCTATGGCCCCGGACCTGGGGCAGGGCGGTTGCCAGGCCATGGAGGATGCCTGGGTGCTGGCGCGCTGCCTGGACGCCGAGGCCGATCCGCTCGCGGCCCTGCAAGCCTACGAGAAGGCGCGACTGGAACGGGTCGCTGGCATCGTCGAGCGGGCGCGCAAGCGCTGCGAGATCACCCACGGCCACGAACCTCTGGCTACCCAGGCCTGGTACGCCGAGCTGGCCCGGGAAACCGGCGAGACGGTGATCGCCGGCCTGCGCAAGACCGCCGAGGGCGGTCCGCTGTGAAATAGCCCTGGCCCGCGGGGACGAATGGCAGTGCCGGGGGTCGAAAGGCCCACGTCCTCGTCGGAGAGTTAGCCCATGCGCCTGCGTCTCGCCCTGACCCTTGCCAGCCTTGCCATCACCCCGCTGGCCTTCGCCGCCGACGGCGGCTGTCCCTATCCGCAGACGGTGAAGTTCGCCGGTCCCAACTGGGAGAGCGGCATGTTCACCACCGAGGTGCTGCGCCTGCTGGTGGAGAAGGGCTATGGCTGCCAGACCGACAGCGTGCCAGGCAACACCGTGACCCTGGAAAACGCCCTGGCGCAAAACGACATCCAGGTCACCGGCGAGCAGTGGGCCGGGCGCAGTCCGGCCTGGCGCGCGGCGGAAAAGGCCGGCAAGGTCTTTGCCGTCGGCGAGACGGTCAAGGGCGCCACCGAGGGCTGGTGGGTTCCGGAATACCTGGTCAAGGGCGACCCCGCGCGCGGCATCCAGGCCAAGGCACCGGACCTGAAGAGCGTCGCCGACCTGCCGCGCTACAAGGAGCTGTTCCGCGATCCGGAAGAGCCCGGCAAGGGCCGTTTCCTCAACTGCCCGACCGGCTGGACCTGCGAGATCGTCAACAGCCAGAAGCTCAAGGCCTACCAGCTGACCGACAGCTACACCAACTTCCGCACCGGCACCGGCCCCGCGCTGGACGCGGCCATCGCCACCGCCATGCGCCGTGGCGAGCCGGTGCTCTTCTACTATTGGTCGCCGACCCCGCTGATGGGCCGCTACAAACTGGTCCAGCTGGAAGAGCCGCCGTTCAGCGAGAAGGCCTGGGATACCCTGTCGGATCCGAAGAACCCCAATCCGCTGCCGTCGCGCTCGCTGCCGGCCAAGATCACCATCGGCGTCTCCCGCGACCTGCACGACAAGGCGCCGGCCCTGGTGGCGCTGTTCGAGAAGGTCGAATTCCCCCTCGACCAGTTCAACGGCATCCTCGCCGGCATGGCCGAGAAACGCGAAGACGCCCAGGTCGTGGCCAAGCGTTTCCTCAAGGAGCATCCGGAGATCTGGACGACCTGGCTGCCGGCGGAAAACGCCGAGCGGGTAAAGGCGGCGCTCTAGGCGCAGTGATAGGGGATAATGGCGGTTTTCCGTGCTGGAGCCGCCCATGACCGTTGCCGCCCTTACCATGTACGTCGAGCCTGCCGAGGTGCGCGATGCCTATCGCCAGCTGGCCGAGGCCGTGGCGCTGCGCCTAGGCGAGACGCTCGACCCCGCGCCCGAGGAGCTGTCGGCGCTCTGGACGCATTCCGGCCTGCTGCTGGCCCAGACCTGCGGCTATCCCTGGGCGACCCGCCTGCGTGGCCAGGTGCGGCTGGTCGCGGCGCCGCGTTATCGCTTCGAGGGTTGCCAGGCAGCCGAGCACTGCGCCTTCATCCTGGTGCCCGACGCCCTGGATGTGGCCAGCCTGGCCGATCTGCGCGGCAAGCGAGTGGCGCTCAATGGCCTGGATTCCAACAGCGGCATGAATCTCCTGCGCCTCGCCGTGGCGCCCCTGGCCGAGCGTGGCCGCTTCTTTGGCGAGGTGATCGTCAGCGAGAGCCACGCCAATAGCCTGGCGCTGTTGCAGCAAGGCCATGCCGATGTGGCCGCGGTGGATGCCGTGACCTATGGCTATCTGCAGCGCGCCCAACCCGAGCGGGTCGCCGGTCTGCGCCTCTTGCAACGCACCCGCCCGAGTCCGGCGCTGCCCTTCATCACCGCCGCCAGCCGGTCAGATGCAGAGGTTGAGGCTTTGCGTGGGGCGCTGAGTGACAGCCTGGCCGCCGATCCTGCGCTGGCCGAGCGCCTCGCCATCGAGGGCTTCACCGCAGTAGACGAGGCGACCTATCTGCCCCTGCTGGACTGGCGCCGCGAGGCGGTGGAGCAGGGCTATCCGGTGATTGCGTAGGTTGGCTTGAGACGGCTCCATCGTCGAAGCCCAACATCGAGGACTGATCCCGTTGGGCTTCGCTGCGCTTAGCCCAACCTACGGGACTGCAGTGGCGGATCGCGTCGTAGGTTGGGTTGAGACGGCTCCACTGTCGAAGCCCAACATTGAGGAGCTCGGCTTGGTCCTGTTGGGCTTCGCTGCGCTCAGCCCAACCTACGGGACCGCAGTGGCGGATCGCCTCGTAGGTTGGGTTGAGACGGCTCCATCGTCGAAGCCCAACATTGAGGAGCTCGGCTTGGTCCTGTTGGGCTTCGCTGCGCTTAGCCCAACCTACGGGACTGCAGTGGCGGATCGCCTCGTAGGTTGGGTTGAGACGGCTCCATCGTCGAAGCCCAACATTGAGGAGCTCGGCTTGGTCCTGTTGGGCTTCGCTGCGCTCAGCCCAACCTACGGGACCGCAGTGGCGGATCGCCTCGTAGGTTGGGTTGAGACGGCTCCACCGTCGAAGCCCAACACTGAGGAGTTCGGCCTAGGTCCTGTTGGGCTTCGCTGCGCTCAGCCCAACCTACGCCTGCTTACCCTCCTGCAACTGCCGAAACTCCACCAGGTCATGACTGCAGAACAGCGTCAGCCCCAGATCCTGGCGCAGGGAAAGTTCGCGCAGGCGCGCCTGGTTGTCCAGGCGGCTGGCGCGGTCGGCTTCCATCAAACGCTGGTAGAACCTCAGGCCCGGTGTGCAGTGGCGGTCGGGCTGGCGCATCTCGTCGCGATAGAAGTAGGCATCGCCCGCGTGCAGCAGCCAGCCGCCTTCATGCTGGATGGCGATGCCGGCATGGCCCGGGGTATGACCGGGCAGGGGGATCATCAGAATTTCCGGCGGCAGGCCTGGCAGGTCACGCACGCTGGCGAAGCCATTCCACTGCTCGCCTCGGGGTTCATGGAAATGCCAGTGGCGGATCCCTTCCCACTGCGCCGGGCTGTAGCGACGGCGGCCGATGAAGCCGTGGCGCTGGCGCTGGGCGTCCCATTCACGCTGGAGCACATGGACCTGGGCCTGGGGAAAGTCATCCAGGCCGCCGGCGTGATCGAAGTCCAGGTGGGTCAGCACGATATGGCGAACATCGCCCGGACGAAAACCCAGGCGGCGAATCTGCGCCAGGGCGCTGAGCTCGGGGTCGTACTGGATGCGATTCATCAGCCGGAAGAAGGGACTCAGCCGCCGGCCCCGCTCCCGCAGATCGGCTTCGCCAAAACCGGTATCCACCAGCACCAGACCGTCCCGGTCGGTTTCCACCAGCAGGCAATGACAGGCGAGGTGGGCGGCGAGTCCGCCGCTAAAACCGTCGTACAGCGCCCCGCCCAGGGGACACATGCAGCCGCAGTTGAGGTGATGGATACGCATGATCGGCTCCGCGAGGGTGACCTCCGGTAGAAGAGGCGAGCGCGGGCAAAGTTCGAGCGCAGCGGTCGTTCGCGTGGGTGTCACGGCCGGTGAGGAAGAGGTCGACGGTCCTGGATGGCTACGCTCGATCGACCGGAGCACGATGCCTGCTTCAGCGCTCGCGAACCCCGCGCAGGCAGTGCCAGGGCCTCTGGCTGAACCCTGAGCCGTCGGCGCTGACCAAGGTAGGATCGCCAGCGGAACGGCTCTGCCGCCCTGGCCCTCCCAGTGCAGACGGAGCCACCCATGCCCATAGCCTTTTCCCGCCGTTCCCTCCTGGCCGCCGGCCTTTCCCTTGGCCTACTCGCCGCCGGCACCGCTCAGGCCGACAGCTGGTGCGCCAGCCAGCCGGTGAAGTTCGCCGGGGTGAACTGGGAGAGTGGCATGCTGCTCACTGAGTTGATGGGTTTCGTTCTGCAGCACGGCTATGACTGCACCGTGGACAGCATTCCTGGCAACTCCATCACCCTGGAGCAGGCGCTGGGCAACAATGACATTCAGGTCTTCGCCGAGGAGTGGATCGGTCGCAGCGAGGCCTGGAACAAGGCCGCCGCGGCCGGCAAGGTGGTCGGCGTGGGCGCGCCCATCGAAGGCGCCACCGAAGGCTGGTATGTGCCGCGTTATCTGGTGGAAGGTGAGGGCGCCAAGGCCCCCGACTTGAAGAGCATCGCCGACCTGGGACAATATGCCGAGCTGTTCCGCGATCCGGAGGAGCCAGGCAAGGGCCGTTTCTACAACTGCCCGGCCGGTTGGACGTGCGAGTTGGAAAACACCCAGATGCTGCAGAGTTACGGCTTGAGCGACAAGTACACCAACTTTCGTCCCGGCACCGGACCGGCGTTGGATGCGGCCATCGTCTCGGCCACTCGGCGCAAGCAGCCGATCCTGACCTACTACTGGTCGCCGACGCCGCTGCTGGGGCGCGTGGACATGGTGCAACTCAAGCCGCGCGCCGGCGAAGAGAAGCGCATCCAGGTGCAGGCCGGTCTCTCCAAGCCTTTCCACGACGGTGCACCGGAACTGGTCGCCGTGTTGAGCCGCGTCAATGTGCCCATCGAGCTGCTCAACCGCACCCTGGCCGAACAGGCCGAAGCCAAGCAGGACGCCCCCACCGCGGCCAAGGCGCTGCTCAAGGCCCATCCCGAACTGTGGCAGGCCTGGGTGACCGACGCGGCGGCGCGCAGCAAGATCCAGGCGGCGCTCTAGGATGTTTCCCGAAGGTCTGACCTTTTCCTTCGCCGACGCCGTCAATCGCGGTGTCGACTGGCTGGTGACCCGCTACGGCGACGTATTCCGGACCATCTCCGACACCCTGCTGCAGGCCATCGTCTGGCTCGAAGGCCTGCTGCGCGGCACCCCCTGGTGGGCGCTGCTGCTGATCGTCGCGGCCCTGGCCGCCCATGCCACCCGCCGGGTGTTGCCGACCCTGCTGATCACCGGACTGCTGTTCCTGGTCGGCGCCCTGGGGCTGTGGGACAAGCTGATGCAGACCCTGGCCCTGGTGCTGGTGGCCACCGCCATCGCGGTGATCATCGGCATCCCCCTGGGCATTCTCTGCGCCCGCAGCGCTCGCCTGCGCCTGGTGCTGATGCCGCTGCTGGACATCATGCAGACCATGCCCAGCTTCGTGTACCTGATCCCGGTGCTGATGCTGTTCGGCCTGGGCAAGGTGCCGGCGATCTTCGCCACGGTGATCTACGCCGCGCCGCCCCTGATCCGCCTCACCGACCTGGGTATCCGCCAGGTCGATCGCGAGGTCATGGAGGCGGTCAACGCCTTTGGCGCCAATCGCTGGCAGCAGCTGTTCGGCGTGCAGTTGCCGCTGGCCTTGCCAAGCATCATGGCCGGCATCAACCAGACCACCATGATGGCGCTGTCCATGGTGGTGATCGCCTCCATGATCGGCGCTCGCGGCCTCGGTGAAGAGGTCCTGGTGGGCATCCAGACGTTGGACGTGGGCAAGGGCCTGCAGGCGGGACTGGCCATCGTCATCCTCGCCGTGGTCATCGACCGCATCACCCAGGCCTATGGCCGCCAGCGTCACGAGGTGGAGCGATGAAGATCGTCGTCGAACGGGTCTCCAAGATCTTCGGCAAACGCGAGCAGGCGGCCCTGGCCCTGCTCCGTGAGGGGCACGACAAGGCCGACATCCTCGCCCGCACGGGTTGCGTGGTGGGGGTGGACGATCTCTCCCTGGAGATCGCCGAAGGCGAGATCTTCGTCATCATGGGGCTCTCGGGTTCCGGCAAGTCGACCCTGGTGCGCCACTTCAACCGGCTGATCGATCCGAGCAGCGGGCGCATCCTCATCGATGGTCAGGACATCCTCCAGCTGCCCCTGCCGGCGTTGCGCGAGTTACGGCGCCAGCGCATCAGCATGGTGTTCCAGAGCTTCGGTCTCTTGCCCCATCGGCGGGTGCTGGACAACGTCGCCTATGGCCTCAAGGTGCGCGGCGAGCCCAAGGCGGTCTGCCGGGAGCGGGCGCTGCACTGGCTGGAGGTAGTCGGCCTGGCCGGTTACGAGCGCAAGTGGCCGCACCAGTTGTCCGGCGGCATGCGCCAGCGGGTCGGCCTGGCCCGCGCTCTGGCGGCGGACACCGAGATCATCCTGATGGACGAGGCTTTTTCCGCCCTCGATCCGCTGATCCGCGCCGAGATGCAGGAGCAGCTGCTGGAATTGCAACAGCGCCTGCACAAGACCATCGTCTTCATCACCCATGACCTCGACGAAGCGCTGCGCCTGGGCAATCGCATCGCCATCCTGCGCGACGGTCGGCTGGTACAGGTGGGCACCCCAGCGGACATCCTCGGCCAGCCGGCCGACGCCTACGTGGCGCGCTTCGTCCAGCGACGTACTGCTGCGATAGTTTGAAACAATTGCAGCAGAGGTCTTCACGAGCATTTCACACCGCCAAGGCTCTGATGGTGAGACCTACGGCCTGACCCCGCGTCAGGCCTTTCTCTTCCCACTGGAACCGCACCGCAATGGACTATCTGCTACAACTCGCTGCCGATCCGACCGTCTGGGCTGCCCTGGCTACCCTGATCGTGATGGAGGTGGTGCTGGGTATCGACAACCTGATCTTCATCTCCATCCTCACCAACAAGCTGCCCGCCCATCAACAGCAGAAGGGCCGCCGCATCGGTATCAGCCTGGCGTTGATCCTGCGCCTGGGCCTGCTCGGCACCGTGGCCTGGATCGTCCAGCTCACCGAGCCGATCATCGAGGTGTTCGGCAAGAGCTTTTCCTGGAAGGACCTGATCCTCATCGCCGGTGGCCTGTTCCTGTTGTGGAAGGCGACCAAGGAGATTCACCACAACGTCGATCCCGAGCCCGACAGCGCCCTGACCAAGGGCGCTGAGACGGCGACCCTGGCGTTCGGCTCGGCCATCGTGCAGATCCTCTTGCTGGATCTGGTGTTCTCGGTGGACAGCATCATCACCGCCGTGGGCATGACCGAACACCTGCCGGTGATGGTGATCGCGGTGGTGGTGGCAGTGACCGTCATGTTGCTGGCGGCCGATCCCCTGGCCAAATTCATCGACCGGAACCCCACCGTCGTGATGCTGGCGCTGGGCTTCCTGATCATGATCGGCATGACCCTGATCGCCGAGGGTTTTGGCGCCCATGTGCCCAAGGGCTATATCTATGCGGCCATGGCCTTCTCGGCGCTGATCGAGGGTCTGAACATGCTGTCGCGGCGGGCCAAGCGTCGCCAGCAGACGGCTGGCAAGTAAGGAAAAGACGTGCCGGAAGGCCTTGTTACATTCCGGCACGTCTATTGCTAACAATTAATTCAAGGATTAGGCACTATCGGTCTGGACCCTTGTCATAGCAGCGTCACACGTGAGGTTTACAACTGAAGTCATGAACATACAAGCCCAAGCCCAGAACGCCATGCATGCCCTCAGCGCCGCTTTCGCGCCGATGAGCTGCGTCATCGACGCCCCTAGCAAACGGGGTTTTTCCTTCATCGTCGTTAACGAACATGGCGTGGCCAAGCACACCCGCCGGATCTATCGTGACGAATACAGCAGCCCGAGCCGCCTGCAGGCCATCATCGACAGCACCCGCCTGGCCATCGCCGGCTGAGATTCAGCCGGCTTCCGCTTTACCCCTCCCGCTTTATCGTCTGCGCCCCACCCGAGCTACGGGTGTACCGGCGGCAGATACGCCAACGTTCCCCCCAACAGCCACAGCAGCACCAGCACCAGGGGTGCATGGACCAGCAGCTGCACGAAGGAAAAGCCGACCAGGTCGCGCGCCTTCAGCCCCAGCACGCCCAGCAGCGGCAGCATGTAGAAGGGATTGATCAGATTCGGCAGGGCCTCGGCGGCGTTGTAGATCTGCACGGCCCAGCCCAGGTGATACTGCAGGTCGTTGGCCACCTGCATCACATAGGGCGCCTCGATGATCCACTTGCCCCCACCCGAGGGGATGAAGAACCCCAGCAGCGCCGAATAGACGCCCATCAGCAGGGCGAAGGTGTCGTGGGTGGCAATCTGGGTGAAGAACGCTGCAATATGGTGCGCCAGGGTCTGGCCGTCGGCGCCGTTGACCTTGGTCAGGATGGCGGCGATGGAGCCGTACAGCGGAAACTGGATCAGCACCCCAGTGGTGGCCGGTACCGCGCGGGCCACGGCGTCGAGGAAGTGCCGGGGTCGCCAGTGCAGCAGGGCGCCTAGGGAGATGAACAGCAGGTTGTAGGTGTTCAGCCCGGAGATGGCCTCGATGGCCGGCTTGCTGGCGAATTCCTGCACCAGCCAACCCGCGGCCAGCAGCACCAGCAACACGATAAGGATCGGGCTGTATTCCAGCCATTCACCCGGACGGGTCGGCCTGGCGGCCGGCTTGGGCGCCGGGGTGACATCGACGCCACAGGCGCGGGCATCGCGCGCGCTGTCCGGCCCCGGGGCGGTGACATAGGCGATCACCGCCGAGACCACCAGCAACACCAGCAGCAGGACGCCGGACTGCCAGAGGAACAGCGTCTGGCTGAAGGGGATCACCCCGGTGATGGCCAGGATCGATGGGGGCAGGCTGGCCGGATTGGCCTGCAGTTGCGCCGCCGAGGACGACAGCCCCAGCGCCCAGACCGCCCCCAGGCCCAGGTAGGCCGCAGCGCCAGCGGCGCGATAGTCCATCTTGAGTTCTTCTCGCCGCGCCAGGGCGCGCACCAGCAGGCCGCCGAACACCAGGCTCAGACCCCAGTTGAGCAAGGAGGCGAGCATGGCCACCAGGGCCACCCAGCACACCGCGCCGCGTCCGGTGCGCGGCACCCGTGCGAGACGCTCGATCAGGCGCCCGGCCGGGCCGGAACTGGCGACCACATAGCCGCCGATGACCACGAAGGCCATCTGCATGGTGAAGGGGATCAGACTCCAGAAGCCGTCGCCGAAGGCCTTGGCGGTGGTGGCCGCCGGCGCCCCTATGCCCAGGGCTGCCAGGGCCACCACGGCCACGGCGAGCACCGCGAAGACCCAGGAGTCGGGAAACCAGCGTTCGGCCCAGTTGGAACAGGCCAGGGCGAACCGCGCGCTGCGCGAGTCGCGGGAGGGGGTTGAGCTCATGAGAGGTCCTTTTGTTGTTGTTTTTTGTGGGAATGTAGTGCGGGACGGTGATGCTTTGATCGCGGCCATGGGCCGCTCCTACGGTGGTGTCCGGACCTGTAGGAGCGGCCCATGGCCGCGATAGGCTTTAACGCCGCTCCACCGCTAGCGCCACGCCCTGACCACCACCGATGCACAGGGTCGCCAAGCCTCGTCGACCGTCACGGCGGCGCAATTCGTGGAGCAGGGTCACCAGCACGCGGCAACCGGAGGCGCCGATGGGATGACCCAGGGCGATGGCGCCGCCGTTGACGTTGACCTTGTCGTCATCCCAACCCAGCTCCTGACCCACGGCCAGGGCCTGGGCGGCGAAGGCTTCGTTGGCTTCGATCAGGTCCAGGTCGGCCAGCCGCCAGCCGGCCTTTTCCAGGGTCCTGCGGGTGGCAGAGACCGGGCCGATGCCCATGATCGCCGGATCCACTCCCGCGCTGGCATAGGCGGCGATATGGGCCAGCGGCGTGAGCCCCAGGGCGGCGGCCTTGGCCGCGCTCATCACCAGCACGGCAGCGGCGCCATCGTTGAGGCTGGAAGCGTTGCCCGCGGTGACGCTGCCGTCCTTGGCGAAGGCAGGCCGCAGGCGCGCCAGCCCCTCGGCGGTGGTGTCGGCGCGGATACCCTCGTCGGTGTCGAACAGCAGCGGTTCGCCCTTGCGCTGGGGGATGGCCACCGGGGTGATCTCCTCGCGGAACCGCCCGGACTCCACCGCGGCCGCGGCGCGCTGCTGGGAGCGTGCAGCGAAGGCATCCTGGGCCTCGCGGCTGATGCCGTATTTCTGCACCAGATTCTCCGCGGTCTGGCCCATGTGGTAGTCGTTGAAGGCATCCCACAGCCCATCGCTGAGCATGGTGTCGACCAACTCGGCATGGCCCAGGCGCAAGCCGGTGCGTACCTTGGGCAGCACATAGGGCGCCAGGCTCATGTTCTCCATGCCGCCGGCGACGACGATCTCGGCGTCGCCGCAGCGGATCGCCTGGACCGCCAGCTGCACCGCCTTGAGGCCGGAGCCACAGACCTTGTTCAGGGTCAGGGCCGGCACCTCGTGGGGCAGGCCGGCCTTGACCGCCGCCTGGCGCGCCGGATTCTGGCCGGCGCCGGCGGTGAGCACCTGGCCGAGGATGACTTCATCCACCGCAGCAGGCGCCACGTTGGTCTGTTCCAGCAGGGCGCGGATGACGGTGGCGCCAAGCTCCACCGCGGGCACATTGGCCAGGGAGCCCTGGAAACTGCCGACCGCGGTGCGGGTGGCGGCGACGATGACGACGTCTTGCATGGCTGGGATCTCCTCAGGCCTGGATGGGGGCGCCGGTGGCGGCGCGCAGTTCATCGAGGCTCACGCCTTCGGCCAGCTCCACCAGTTTCAGGCCGCCTTCGGTCACCTCCAGCACAGCCAGGTCGGTGATGATCAGGTCGACCACGCCAACCCCGGTCAGCGGCAGGTCGCAGGCCGGCAGGATCTTGTGGGCACCCTTGGCGGTGTGTTCCATCAGCACCACCACGCGCTGTACGCCAGCCACCAGGTCCATGGCGCCGCCCATGCCCTTGACCATCTTGCCGGGGATCATCCAGTTGGCCAGGTCACCTTTTTCCGACACCTGCATGGCGCCCAGGATGGCCAGGTTCACATGGCCACCGCGGATCATGCCGAAGCTGGTGGCGCTATCGAAATAGCTGCTGCCGGGCAGGGCGGTGACGGTCTGCTTGCCGGCGTTGATCAGGTCCGGATCGACCGTCTCGGCGGTGGGGAAGGGGCCGATGCCCAGCAGGCCGTTTTCCGACTGCAGCCAGACGTCCATGCCGGCGGGAATGTAGTTGGCGACGAGGGTCGGCAAGCCGATGCCGAGGTTGACGTAGAAGCCGTCCTGCAGCTCCCGGGCGGCGCGTTGCGCCATCTGTTCGCGGGTCCAGGCCATCTTACTTCTCCTCGCTCAGGGTGCGTTTTTCGATGCGTTTCTCGGGGCTTGCGTTGACCACCAGGCGCTGCACGAAGATGCCGGGCAGGTGGATCTGGTCGGGGTCCAGCTCGCCGACTTCCACCAGCTCCTCCACCTCGGCCACGCAGACGCGACCGGCCATGGCGCACAGCGGATTGAAGTTGCGCGCGGTCTTGTTGAACACCAGGTTGCCGGCCTTGTCGGCGCGCAGCGCCTTGACCAGGGCCACGTCGGCGGTCAGCGCCAGTTCCATGACATGGGGCTGGCCATTGAAGTCGCGCACCTCCTTGCCCTCGGCCACCAGGGTGCCGTAACCGGTACGGGTATAGAACGCCGGGATGCCGGCGCCACCGGCGCGCAGCTTCTCGGCCAGGGTGCCCTGGGGGGTGAATTCCAGTTCCAGCTCGCCAGCCAGGTACTGGCGCTCGAATTCCTTGTTCTCGCCCACGTAGGAGGAAATCATCTTGCGGATCTGCCGGGTCTCCAGCAGCTGGCCGAGACCGAAACCATCCACCCCGGCGTTGTTGCTGATGGCGGTCAGCTCGCGGGCGCCAGTGTCGCGCAGCGCGGCGATCAACGCCTCGGGAATGCCGCAGAGGCCGAAGCCACCCACGGCCAGGGTGATGCCGTCGCTGACCAGCCCGTCGAGGGCGGCCGCGGCGTTGGGATAGAGCTTGTTCATGGCAGAGGTCCTCTTGTCGTTATTGGGCGGTCCAGCCGCCGTCCATGGTCCAGGCGGCGCCGCGCACCTGGGCGGCGGCGTCGCTGCACAGGAACAGCGCCAGCTCGCCCAGCTGGTCGGTGGTGACGAATTCCTGCGAGGGCTGCTTCTCGCTGAGCAGGTCGCGACGGGCCTGGTCCGGATCGCTGCCACGGCTGTCCAGCTGCTGCTGGATCAGCGGGGTGAGCACGAAACCCGGGCAGAGCGCGTTGCAGGTGATGCCGGTGCGAGCGGTCTCCAGGGCCGTGACCTTGGTCAGGCCCACCACACCATGCTTGGCGGCCACGTAGGCCGCCTTGCCAGTGGAAGCCACCAGGCCGTGCACCGAGGAGATGTTGACGATGCGTCCCCAATCGCGTTCGCGCATGCTCGGCAGCGCCAGGCGAGTGGTGTGGAAGACGGCCGAGAGATTGAGGGCGATCACCGCGTCCCAGCGCTCCACCGGAAAGTCTTCCAGCGGCGCCACGTGCTGGATGCCGGCGTTGTTGACCAGGATGTCCACGCCGCCGAAGTCGCGTTTGGCGTAGGCGAAGAGGTCTTCGATCTCCTCCGGCCTGGACAGGTCGGCCCCGTGGAAACCTGAGTGGCCGGGGAGGCTGGCCTGGGCCGCAGCGGGATCGCCGAAGCCGTTGAGGATGAGGGTGGCGCCAGCGGCGGCCAGGCGCTGGGCGATGCCCAGGCCGATGCCGCTGGTGGAGCCGGTGACCAGGGCGGTCTTGCCGGTAAGGTCCATGGTTGTCTCCTTAGACGAGGCCGGTCAGGTAGTAGAGGGCGATGACGAAGAACACCGCCACGGTCTTGATCAGGGTGATCTTGAACACGCCGCCATAGGCTTCGCGGTGGGTCAGGCCGGTCACCGCCAGCAGGGTGATCACCGCGCCGTTGTGCGGCAGGGTGTCCATGCCACCACTGGCCATGGCCGCCACCCGGTGCAGCACCTCCAGCGGGATGCCCGCGGCATTGGCGGCGGCGATGAAGGTGTCGCTCATGGCGGCCAGGGCGATGCTCATGCCACCGGAGGCCGAGCCGGTGATGCCGGCCAGCAGGGTCACGCTCACCGCCTCGTTGATCAGCGGATCGGGGATGGCCTTGAGGCCCTGGGCGAAGAGCACGAAGCCGGGCAGGGCGGCGATCACCGCGCCGAAACCGTATTCGGACGCCGTGTTCATCCCGGCTAGCAGGGCGCCGGAGACGGCGGTCTTGCTGCCCTCGGCCAACCGCCCGCGGATGGCGCCGAAACCCGTGGCCAGCACCAGCAGGATGCCCGCCAGCAGCGCGCCTTCCACCGCCCAGATGCCGGTCAGCTTGGCCACCTCCTGGGTCACTGGCTTGGCCATGCCCGGCAGCGCCAGGTTATGGGTGGCGCCGTACCAATCGGGAATCCAGCGGGTCAGCAGCAGGTTGAGCACGCCCACCAGCACCAGCGGTGCCAGGGCCAGCCAGGGGTTGGGCAGCGGCAGGTCGGCGGCGGTCTCGGGTTCGTTGCGCAGCGGCACGCTGGCATAGCCTTCGCCACTGTTGCGGGCCTTGCGGCGAGCGCTGCCGAGGTAGGTGAGGCCCACCGCGATGACGAACAGCGACCCGGCCAGGCCCAGCCAGGGCGCGGCCCAGGCGGTGGTCTGGAAGAAGCTGGTGGGGATGATGTTCTGGATCTGCGGGGTGCCGGGCAGGGCATCCATGGTGAAGGAGAAGGCGCCCAGGGCGATGGTGGCCGGGATCAGTCGCTTGGGAATGTCGCTCTGGCGAAACATCTCGGCGGCGAAGGGATAGACGGCGAAGACCACCACGAACAGCGAGACGCCGCCATAGGTGAGCAGGGCGCAGACCGCGACGATCACCGGGATGGCCCGTTCGCGACCGAGCAGGCGGATGGCGGCGGCGACGATGGCGCGGGAAAAGCCCGACAGCTCGATCAGCTTGCCGAACAGGGCCCCGAGCATGAACACCGGGAAGTAGAGTTTGAGAAAGCCCACCATTTTGTCCATGAACACCCCGGTGAAGGCGGGCGCCACGGCGGAGGGATCGGTGAGCAACACGGCGCCGAGGGCGGCGAGGGGGGCGAAGAGGATGACACTGAAACCCCGGTAGGCGGCGAACATCAGCAGCGCCAGGGCAGCGAGTGCGATCAGGACACTCATGGCTTCTCCTAGAGCTTCGCCTGAGGCGAAGCGGTTCTTGTTGTTATAGGGCGATACAGGGATCGCCTGAACACAGGAGCCAGAACCGTGCCAGCTTTATAAGCTATTGTTTTGCATGAATTTTTATTTCGATCTTCGCCGGCTAGCGATAAATTGTCTCAAAAGTTGGACCCTGTAGGTTGGGTTGAGCGAAGCGAAGCCCAACATCGCCCCGAGGCCAGCAATGTTGGGCTTCGACGATAGAGCCGTCTCAACCCAACCTACGGGTGGACCCTGTAGGAGCGGCCCATGGCCGCGATGGATTGTCAATCGCGGCCATGGGCCGCTCCTACAGGCTGTCTCTTTATGTAGATATATCTCAATTTTGAGACGTCAGCCCCAAGGCCACTAGTTTCTTGTACAGCGTAGACCGCCCCAGACCCAGACGCCGGGCGGCCTCGTCCACCTTGCCGCCGCAGGCGGCCAGGGTGTCCTGCAACAGCTCGCGGTCGAAGCGCTGGCGGGCTTCGGCATAGGTTTCGCCGCTCGGGCCAGGGAGGGATTGACCTGCTGTGGCAGGTGCGGGGGCCCCATCCAGCGCCGCGGCCAGTGCCCTGGCGTCCAGCTGGCTGTCGTCACCCAAGAGCACCGCGCGCTCCAGCACGTTGCGCAACTCGCGCACGTTGCCGGGCCAGGGTTGGCGCTGCAGCAGCGCCAGCCCATCGGCGGTGAGTTCAGGGGTGGGCTGTCCGCCTATCTGGGGCAGACTGTCGAGGATGGCCTCGGCCAGCACCGCCAGGTCGTCCAGGCGCTCACGCAGCGGCGGGATGCGGATCGGCAGCACATTGAGGCGGTAATAGAGATCGGCGCGAAAGCGCCCCTCGGCCACGGCGGTCTCCAGGTCGCGGGAGGTGGCGGCTATCATGCGCACGTCGCAGGCCAGCACCTCGTTGGAGCCCAGGGGTTCGTACTCCTTTTCCTGCAGCACCCGCAGCAGCTTGGCCTGCAAGGCCAGGGGCATGTCGCCGATCTCGTCGAGAAACAGGGTGCCGCCCTGGGCGATCTGCAGCTTGCCCGGGCGGGCGCGTCGTTCGGCGCCGGTGAAGGCACCCGGCGCGGTGCCGAAGAATTCCGCTTCCAGCAGGCTTTCCGGGATGGCCGCGGCATTGATGCTGACGAAGGGCCGCCCGGCCCGCGGCGAGGCGCCGTGGATGGCATGGGCCAGCAGCTCCTTGCCGGTGCCGGTCTCGCCTAGCAGCAGCACCGCGGCCTCGCTGGCGGCGGCGCGCCGGGCGCGGCGCTTGACCTCCAGGCTGGCCGGACCGCTGCCGACGAAGTGGCCGAAACCGTACTTGGCGGTGCGCGCATGCTGCAGCGAGCGCCGGGTGGTGGCCAGTTCTTCCTGGATGCGAAGGTAGCGGGTCACCAGCGGCGCCAGTTGCTGCAACTGGTCGAACAGCGCGAAGCCGATGGCGCCGATCAGTTCGCCCTCGTCGGTATGGATCGGCAGGCGCATCACCACCAGCGGTCCGTTGCGGGTCTCCAGCATGTCCAGCAGGATCGGCTGGCCATTGCGTGCCACCTCGCGCAGGAGGCTGTGGGGAATGATCTGCTCCACCGGCTGGCCGATGGCGGCGGCGGCATCCGGCAGGCCGAAGTGCTGGGCGTATCTCTGGTTGATCCAGACGATGCGCGCCTCGCGATCGACGATCACCGTGCCGTTGCTGGTCTGCTCGATGATCTCGAACAGCGAGCGGATCGCCCGCTGGCGGATGTCGGCGTAGTCTTCCAGCCCGGGCAGACCCGGCGGGGTGCGGCTCATGGCTTCAGCGCATGGCGCAGCTGGTGCAGGCGCCGCTGGACGATGCGCTCGCGCCGCGCGGCGTCCCACTCATGGAAGCCGTGGCCGCTGCGCAGGCCGGTACGGCCGGCGGCCACCTGGTCTTCCAGCAGCTGCAGCGGGGCCTCGTCCCGCGCCAGGGTCGGCCAGAGATGCCGGGCGATGTCGCGAAAGGTGTCCAGCCCGCCCATGTCCGCCGCCTCCAGGGGGCCGACCATGGCATAGCGCCGACCCAGGGAAGCGCGCATCACCCGATCCACCGTCTCGGCATCCGCCGCGCCGCTCTGCACGATGTGCAGGGCCTCGCGCAACAGGGCGAATTGCAGGCGATTGCCGACGAAGCCGGGAATGGCCCGCTGCAACACCACGGCCTCCAGGTCGGCGGCTTCCAGCAGTTGGCGCACGGACTCCAGGTGCGTGGGCAGGGTGGCCGTGCCGGGCACCAGCTCCACCAGGGGAATGAAGTGTGGCGGATTCCAGAAGTGGGCGATCAGCAGGCGCTCGGGATGGCGCAGGTGCGCGGCCAGATCGTCCGGGGGCAGGCCACTGGTGTTGCTGGCGATCAGAGCGTCCGGGCGCAGCACGGCTTCGAGATGGGCATAGAGACTGTGCTTGAGCTCCAGGCGCTCGGGCACGGCTTCGAAAAGCAGGTCGCAGTCGGCGAGATCGGCAAGCTCGGTCGTGGTCGTGAGGCGGGCGACGACCGCCTCGGTGTCCACGGCAATGTCGGCTTCTTCCAGCTCGGCGAGCAGGGTGCGCGCGGTGGCGGCCACCTCGGCGAGACGGTCGGGGTCGACATCCTGCAGGCGCACGGCATGGCCGTGGCGGGCGAGATGCACGGCGATGCCGATGCCCATGAGACCGGAACCCAGGACGGCGAGGCGTGGCGTGGTCATGATCTTTTCCTTGTGAGACGGCCGCGGCAACCGTCTCACACTTGACCGCCCCCGGCCAAGGCACGGGGGCGCTCCCTTGCACCAAAGGTGGGCCCCAGCTGCGGACCTGCGGCTACGCCACGGCTCTGCCACGCCGCTCGACGATGCCTGGCACGGGCACTGCTAAGGACAGACACGCCCATCCCGAGGAGATCGCCATGAGCAACGCTGGCAACGACTACCCCCTGAGCGAAGTCCCGCCCGAGGCCCGCAGGGGCTTGGCCTCCCTGGCCATGGTGCTGCTGGGCTTCACCTTCTTTACCGCCACCATGTTCGCCGGCGGCAAGCTGGGGGTGGCCTTCGGTTTCGCCGACCTGCTGCTGGTGATCGCCCTCGGCAATCTGCTGCTGGGTCTCTATGCCGCGGCCCTCGGCCATATCGCCTGTCGCAGCGGCCTCAACTCGGTGCTGATGGGGCGCTTCGCCTTCGGCGAGCGCGGCAGCAAGCTGTGCGACCTCATCCTCGGCTTCACCCAGATCGGCTGGTACGCCTGGGGTACGGCCACCGCCGCGGTGGTGCTAGGCAGATACTTCGGCCTGGAGCAGGGCGCGGTGCTGGCGCTGATGGCGGTATTCGGCCTGGGCTTCTGCGCCACCGCCTACATCGGCTACCGGGGCCTGGAGATCCTCTCCTGGATCGCCGTGCCGGCCATGGCGCTGCTGCTGATCCTGTCCATGAGCGTGACCACCGCCAAGGCCGGCGGCCTGGCCGGCCTGCTGGCGATCCAACCCAGCAGCAGCCTGGACCTGTCCACCGCCATCACCCTGGTATTCGGCACCTTCGTCAGCGGCGCCACCCAGGCCACCAACTGGACGCGCTTCGCCCGCTCCACGCGAGTGGCGGTGCTGGCCAGCCTGATCGGCTTCTTCCTCGGCAACGGCCTGATGGTGCTGATCGGCGCCTATGGCGCCATCGTCTACCAGCAGCCCGACGTGGTGGAGGTGCTGATGCTGCAGGGCTTCGCCACCGCCGCCCTGGCCATGCTGCTGCTCAACATCTGGAGCACCCAGGACAACACCATCTACAACTTCGCCGTGGCCGGCTGCAACCTGGTGCGTACCGATCGCCGCAAGACCGTGACCCTGGCCGGCGCCCTGATCGGCACCGCCCTGGCGGTGCTGGGCATGTACGACCTGCTGGTGCCCTATCTGGTCCTGCTCGGTACGGTGATCCCGCCCATCGGCGGGGTGATCGTCGCCGACTTCTGGCTGCGCCATCGCGGGCGCTATCCACTGCTCGCCGAGGCCCGCCTGCCGCACTACAACTGGCCGGGCCTGGCCGCCTATGGACTGGGCACCATCGCCGCCTTCGGCTCACCCTGGGTCGCACCGCTGGTGGGTATCGGGGTGGCGGCACTGGCCTATGGCGTGTTCAATGGACTGACTCGGGGGCGTACTACTGCTCCTGCCTCGCTCTAGGGAGATCCACCATGCGCATCCTCAACGCCCGCCTGCGTGACCGCGAAGGCCTGTACGACATCCGCCTCGAAGGCGGGCGCATCGCTGCCATCGCCGAGCAGTTGATGCCCCCCGCGGTGGGGCCGGACGACATCGACGCCGCTGGCAACCTGGTGGTGCCGCCCTTCGTCGAGCCGCACATCCACCTCGATGCCACCCTCACCGCCGGCGAGCCACGCTGGAACATGAGCGGCACCCTGTTCGAAGGCATCGAGTGCTGGGGCGAGCGCAAGGCCACCATCACCCAGGAAGACACCAAAACCCGCGCCAAGCGCACCATCCGCGCCTTGGCCGCCCACGGCATCCAGCACGTGCGCACCCATGTCGACGTCACCGATCCGTCGCTGGCCGCACTCAAGGCCATGCTGGAGGTGCGCGAGGAAACCGCCCACCTGATCGATCTGCAGATCGTCGCCTTTCCCCAGGAGGGCATCGAGTCCTTCAAGAACGGCCGCGAGCTGATGGAGGAGTCGATTCGCCTGGGCGCCGATGTGGTCGGCGGCATTCCGCACTTCGAATACACCCGCGACCAGGGCGTAAGCTCGGTGAAATTCCTCATGGACCTGGCCGAGCGTACTGGTTGCCTGGTGGACGTCCATTGCGACGAGACCGACGATCCGCATTCGCGCTTTCTGGAGGTGCTGGCCGAAGAGGCGCGCAGCCGCGGCATGGGCGCGCGGGTCACCGCCAGCCATACCACCGCCATGGGCTCCTACGACAACGCCTACTGCGCCAAGCTGTTTCGCCTGCTGACCCACGCCGGCATCAACTTCATCTCCTGCCCCACCGAGAGCATTCACCTGCAGGGCCGCTTCGACAGCTTTCCCAAGCGCCGCGGCGTGACCCGGGTCAATGAGTTGCTGGAGGCCGGCCTCAACGTCTGCTTCGCCCAGGATTCCATCGTCGATCCCTGGTATCCGTTGGGCAACGGCAACATCCTGCGGGTGCTGGAAGCAGGGCTGCACATCTGCCATATGCTCGGCTATCGCAACCTGCAGTCGGCGCTGGATCTGGTCACGGTGAACAGTGCCAAAGCGCTGTGCCTGGGCGACCGTTATGGCCTGGAGGAGGGGCGCCCCGCCAATCTGCTGGTGCTGTCCGCCGAGAGCGACTACGAGATGGTCCGCAGCCAGGGCCTGCCGCTGTATTCCATCCGCCACGGCAAGGTGCTGATGCAACGCCGCCCGGCGCAGGTGGAGTTGGCGGATCTGTAATAGGTGTTGATCAGAGCGGTCCGGCTTGTACCGGTCGCTTGCGATTTTTCAGGAATGGCAAAGATCTGATTCTCACTCGGACAACCCCCTCTCCCTCTGGGAGAGGGCTGGGGTGAGGGCAAGCCCCATGCCGAAGCCCCAGCGGAAAAGGCTGCGCCGTTTTCCACGCTACGGCGCTGATCGCGGCCATGGGCCGCTCCTACAGGGGGGCGGAATCTGTAGGAGCGGCCCATGGCCGCGATTGGCGTCCCCTGGCAGCAGCGGATCGTCATAACTGCAACTGCCATTACCGATGTCGCGTCCCGTCGCGTTGGGCTTCGCTGCGCTTAACTAAACCTACGAAAGCCTATCGCCCGCTTTCGGCGAAATCCCGCAGCGCGGCGCCATCCAGGCGATAGCGTACCCATTCGCTCTGGGCCTGGGCACCCAGGCTTTCGTAGAAGTCGATGGCGGGCGTGTTCCAGTCCAGCACGCTCCATTCCAGGCGACCGCAATCGTTGGCCACCGCCTCGCGGGCCAGCTCGCGTAGCAGGCCCTTGCCCAGGCCGGTGCCGCGGGCGCTGGGGCTCACATAGAGGTCTTCCAGGTAGATGCCGTTGCGGCCCAACCAGGTGGAATAGCTGTAGAAATACACGGCATAGCCCACCACCACACCTTCCTGCTCGGCGACCAGGGCGCGGGTCGGGGTGTCGGCGGCGAACAGCGTGGCCTCGATCTGGGCCGGACTGGCCAGGACCTCGTGGATGGCCTTTTCGTAGTCGGCCAGTTCGACGATCAATGCATGGATACGGGCGGCGTCGGTGCGGCGGGCGGGGCGGATCTGGGTGGTCATGGGTGCCTTGGTCAGGTCGTGGGGCAGCGGCGACCTCAGGAGGGCACCACGGCCCGATTGGCGGACCCGGACAGCATGGCGGCGACCTGCGCGGCCAACTGGTCCAGGGTGAAGGGCTTGGTCATCAATTCCATGTTACCACCCAGGAAGCTGGTCCTACTGAGCGCGCCCTCGGCGTAGCCGGTGAGGAACAGCACCGGCAGCCGCGGCCTGAGCTGCTGGATCACCTCCGCCAGCTGGCGACCATTGAGGCCCGGCAGGCCCACATCGGTCACCAGCAGATCCAGCCGCGGGATCTGCTCCAGCAGGTGCAACGCGGCCTTGCCTTCGGCCGCGCTCCAGACGCGATAACCCAGGGCTTCCAACGCTTCCTGATTGACCAGCCGCACCGCATCGTCGTCCTCCACCAGGAGGATGGTCTCGCCAGCGCCCTGGACGAATTCGGCCGGCTCGATCCGCTTGGGTTCGCGGCGCTGCTCGGCCGCCGGCAGGCAGACGCAGACCCGCGTCCCCGTCGTGTCGCTAGCGATGGTCAGGCGGCCGTTGCTCTGCCGGGCGAAGCCATAGACCATCGACAGACCCAGCCCCGTGCCCTGGCCCTGGGGCTTGGTGGTGAAGAAGGGTTCGAGCACCTTGCCGAGCAGGCGCTCGGGGATGCCGGTCCCGGTGTCCCGGACCTCAAGGCAGACGTAGTCGCCCAGGGCCAGCGCATCATCCCCGCTACCCGGCTCGGTGACCGTCAGCGGATAGGTCTCCAGGGTGATGACACCGCCGTGCGGCATGGCATCGCGGGCATTGATCACCAGGTTGAGCAAGGCATTCTCCAGCTGGTTGGCATCCGCCAGGATCCAGGGCAGGTCATCGGCCAGCGCCAGGGTCACCGAGATCTGCTCGCTCACCGTGCGTTGCAGCAGGTCCTGCAGCGCCAGGATCAGCTCATTGGCAGACATTGGCCGGGATTCCAGCGATTGCCGCCGGGAAAAGGCCAGCAGCCGCTGGGTCAGCGCCGCCGCCCGGTGCGCCGAATGCTGGGCGGCCTCCATGTAGCGCTCCAGGCCCGCCAGCTGGCCCTTGTTCTTGATCTTCATGAGATCCAGGGCGCCCAGTACCCCGGTCAGCATGTTGTTGAAGTCATGGGCGATGCCGCCGGTGAGCTGGCCGACCGCTTCCATCTTCAGTGACTGGCGCAACTGCTCCTCGGCGCGACTGCGCTCGACGGTTTCCCGTTGCAGCTCGCTGAGGGTGTGGGCCAGGGTCCGGGTGCGTTCCTCGACCTGGAATTCCAATTCTTCGTTGAAGCGGCGCAAGGCCAGTTCGGCGCGCTTTTCGTCGCTGATGTCGGCGATCACCGTGGTCGCCCCGATGATCCGCTGGGTGGCGTCGTGCAGGGGCACCGCGCTTACCCGCAACCAGGATTCCTCGCCGGTCGCGGTGGTGTGATAGAAATCCTGGCCCTTGACCCGTTCGCCAGCCAGGGCGCGGGCACCCGGAAAGCGCTCGGGCGGCAAGAGGCGTCCATTGTCGTCGAGCGCGGTCCAGCGTGTGGCTTCCTCGGGTTGCTGGGAGGGGATGCGCTGACCGGGCACATGCTGCTCATAGAAGGGATTACTGACCAGGGTGCGGCCTTCGCTGTCCATGAAGCACACGCCGACCGGCAGGTTCTCCAGCAGTGTCTGCATGCGCTCGCGTTCCTGGGCGAGTTCGGCGAGGCGGTCGCGCATCTCGAACTGGCGCAGGCGCGAACGCCAGGCCGCGGCCACGCTGCTCAGCAGGGAGGCACCGCTCAGCGGGCGCTCCAGGATGACCAGATTGGTGGTCGCCGCCGGCAGCTGCCGACGCAGGAGGTCATTGCCGCGGCCCGAGCGCTTGGCGTCGGAGGCCAGCAGCACCAGCGGGATATCCGACCAGGTCGGTTGCCGCTCCAGCGCCTCCGCCAGCGCCTGCAGGTCCTGGCGCAGGGCCTCTTCGGTGAACACGATGATGCCCGTCTCGTCGCCCAGCGCGGCGGCGACCTCGTCGAGGCTGGCCAGGTAACGCGTGTGGTAGCCCTGGGTGAAGAGGCGCTGCAGACTGGCCGCGTCACCCCGCAACGGGGCGCAGATGATCAGCTCACAGGCCGGCGTCGTGGTCTCGGTCAATCGCGCTCTTCCATCAGGGGTTGCTTGGCACCGAAGTATTCCGGGGTCCCGGTCAGCACGCCGCGGAAGTCCACCAGGGGCTGGCCCACGCGGATGCCCCGGGTATCGATGCGCAATTCCCGAATCGCATCCTCATGGCCACCCCCGCGATGCTTGAGGATGGAGATGGCCTTGCGCAGGCGTCCCTGGGCCTCGAAGAAGCGAATCAGCACCACGGTGTCGGCGATATAGGAGATGTCCAGGCTGGAGGTCATCGAGCCGACCAGGCCATGCTGGGGGTTGATGAGAAAGGTGACGACCCCGGACTGGCTCAGATAGGAGAGCAATTCGTGCAGCTGCAGGATCAACTGCTGTTCCTGGGGCATGGCGGCGAGGTAGCCGTTGAGGCTGTCCAGCACCAGCATCCGGCAGTTGTCCTCCTCGACGTCTCGCCGCACGCGCCAGGCGAATTCACCAGGAGACAGCTCGGCGGGATCGATCTGGTGAACCACCAGCAGGCCTTCCTCGATATGGCGCAGCAGCGGCATCCCCATGCTTTCCGCACGCTTGAGCAGGGTGCCGATGCGCTCGTCGAATTCATAGAGGGCGCACCTCTCGCCCCGGGCGCAGGCGGCCATCACGTACTGCAGGGCCAGGGTCGTCTTGCCGGTGCCGGCCGGCCCGGTGATCAGGGTGCTGGTGCCACGCAAGGGCCCGCCGTGCAACAGGGCATCCATGTCGGCGATGCTGCTGGGTACCGGTTCGCCGGCGAAATCCTGGTAGCGCCCCGCGGCGATCATCCGCGGATAGACCTCCAGGCCGCCATGGCGGATGGTGAAGTCGTGATAGCCGGCGACGAAGTCCCGACCGCGCAGCTTCTGGATCTGCAGGCGGCGACGAGCGGCGCCGAAGTCCAGGGTCAGGCGTTCCAGGGTCAGCACCCCGTGACAGAGGCTGTGCAGGTGATTGTCCCGCTCGCCGCCGCTGGTGGTCAGGTCATCCACCAACAGGACGGTGAGGCCGCGGCCGGCGAAGAATTGCTTGAGCGCCAGCACCTGGCGTCGATAGCGCAGCGGGTCCTGGGCCAGCAGGCGCATCTCCGACAGGCTGTCGAACACCAGTCGGCTTGGCTTGAGCTCATTCACCCGGGTCTGGATCAATTCGATGGTATCGCCCAATTCGGATTCCCAGGGATGCAGGATGGTCTGCTCCTGCGCGCCGCCCAGCACCGCATCGGCAGCCGACAGTTCGAACAGGTGCATGCCCTCCAGGCTCCAGCCGTGGGATTCGGCGACGCTCTGCAGCTCCTCGCTGGTTTCCGACAGGGTGATGTACAGCACCGACTCGCCTCGGCGCACCCCCTCGAAGAGAAATTGCAGGCCCAGGGTGGTCTTGCCCGACCCCGGGGTGCCTTCCAGCAGATAGAGCCGGTCCTTGGGCAAACCGCCGCGTAACACCTGATCCAGACCGGCATTGCCTGTCGCGATAATTGACTGGCTGGGAGAGCTCATGGATGACCGGACCTCGTGGTGGCGGAAGCGAAAAACACAGGATATACGCGGCCCAGCCTGCGCCCCGAGCGGACTCGACAGGGCGGCGGCAAGGTGCAGGCAGTGACGGCAGCACGCCGAAAGACCTCGGCGGGAGAGGGTGACGGCAAGACCCGCACCTTGTTAATGGTCAGTCTAATGCTGTCGCCGGCGCCAGGCCACTGTGACAGGCGGTCACCCGGCCATACCGATACGTCGGTACCGGCTGGCGCGGCGCGATGCTTAGGCGATCCCGTTCGGGCCATCCAGTACCCGGCGGATCTTGCGCGCCAGATCGTTGGGGATATAGGGCTTGGAGATCACATCGAACTCCGAACCACCGATGTCGGTGCGCTCCAGGGAGTTCTCGGCATAGCCGGTGGTGAGCAGCACCTTGATCTCCGGATGCAGGCGTTTCACCTCCCGCGCCAGCATCACGCCGTTCATGCCGCCCGGCATGATCAGATCGGTGAAGAGCAGATCGAAGGGCTGTTCGGTCTCCCGCAGCACGCGCAGGGCCTCGCTGGCGTTGAAGGCGATCTGCGCCGTATAGCCATAGTCTTCCAGCACCAGCTTGGCCAGTTCGGCGACGTCCGGGCGGTCTTCCACCACCAGGATGCGTTCGGTGCCATTACGGCGCTCCGAGCGCTGCTCGCCCTGCTGATGGGTGATGTGGCTGTCGTCCACCGGGAAGTACAGGCGTAGGGTGGTGCCAACGTCCTCTTCCGAATAGATGCGCACCGTGCCGCCGGATTGCTTGGCGAAGCCATAGACCATCGACAGACCCAGCCCCGAGCCCTTGCCTTCCTCCTTGGTGGTGAAGAAGGGATCCATCACCCGGTCCCGGATGCTGGCCGGCATGCCGTGGCCGTTGTCGGTGATCGCCAGGCTGACATAGCGGCCCGGCATGAGGCCGTCGTAGGACATGTTGGCCAGTTCGCGCACCTCGACGTTGCGCGTCTCGATGCCCAGGCTGGGTTGCGCTCGATCCGCCAGGGCGTCCCGCGCATTGATCAGGATATTGAGCAGCGCCACCTCGGCCTGGGTCGGATCGATGCGGCAATTCCACAGGTTCGGATCCAGCTGGGTGCGGATCTCCACATCGCCCAGGGTCCGCTCGGCCAGTTCGTGGGAGGAGCGAATCAGGTTGTTCAGATTCAGCACCCGGCCTTCGAGCTTCTGCTTGCGCGAGAAGGCCAGCAATTGCTGGGTGAGGGTGCTGGCGCGTTCGGCTGCGGACTTGGCATGGGTCGCGCTGCGAACGATGCGCTCCTGGTCGAAGCTGGGCTTTTCCGCGGTGCGCTGGATGATGTCGATATAGCCCATCATCACCTGCAGCAGGTTGTTGAAGTCGTGGGCGATACCGCCGGTGAGCTGGCCGAGGGCCTCCATCTTCTGCGCCTGGCGCAGGGCATCCTCGGCGTCGCGACGGCGGCTGACGTCCAGCTGGGACGCGAAGTAGTAGGTCAGCTCGCCCGCTTCGTTGTACACCGGCGAGACGAACAGCGCATTCCAGAAGGTCGAGCCATCCTTGCGGTAATTGATGATCTCCACCGAGACCTCGCGCTCCTGCTCCACCGCCTCGCGAACCTGGGCGACCACCGAGCGATCCGTCTCCGGCCCCTGCAGGAACCGGCAATTGCGCCCCAGCAGCTCGTCCACCTGGTAGCCGGTCATCTCGGTGAAGGCATTGTTGGCGAAGAGGATCGGATTGTCCGGCTGGTTGGGATCGGTGATCAGCATCGGCATCCGCGTCGTTTCCACCGCGGCGAAGAAGATGTTCTTGCCCTCGTGCGAAACATCGCTCGTCGCTGAATTATCGACCCGCGCCTTGCGGGGTGGGTGCTGTCGGCTCACGGGGGGCGGAATCCTTGCGCAGGCAAAATGGGGCGGTATGGTCCTCAGACAGCCAAGCGGCGAAAAAACTTCACCGGCGCGCCGTCCGAGGCCGTCTGGCATCCTCCTTTGCCAGGCTGAAAGCCAGGCGCGGCGCGGCTTTGGCGGCCATTTGCCAGTGTACCGCTCACCTCTCTCAGGTGACCGTTAGGTAAGTTTGCGGAGAACCTCTCCGGCATCCGATGTCTGAGCTGCCATGAAGCCGAGAAGCCTTGATATACAAAGACAAATTCTTGTTCTGGAAGACGATCCGGGGCAGCGCGAGCTGCTGACCGAAATCCTGACCGAACAGGGACTGGATGTCGTGGCGGTGGCTTCCAGCGACGAGGCCCTGGCGCACATGGACGCCCGCGGCAGCGATACTAAAATGGTCATCGCCGACGTCAACGTGCCAGGCATGCTGGACGGCCTGGCCTTCGCTCAGCTGGCCGCCGTCAGTTGGCCCACGGTGCCCTTCATCATCATCTCCGGCTACATCGACCAGGACCTCGCCATCCTGCCGCGTCGCGCCGCCTTCCTGCCCAAGCCCTGGAGTGTCGCCGACCTCAGCCAGCTGGTCGAAAACCTGCTGCCGCGCCGCTAGCACCCCCTGCCTGTCGATCTCCCAATCGCCCTCGACCCACGTCGGGCGATCCCACCGTTGATGCCTGGAAAGAAGACGTTCGTCGGCATGACTACGGTGGCACTGGCCAAATGATATGACGTCCGTCGGCAAGCCCCTTTGGCAGGGAACCAAATACGCCGAACGCTATCAATGTGCCATCTATTCCCGACTGGCAAGGAGCGCTTCATGGACGCAGTCATCACCCAGATTTCTCAGATCACCGATTGGGAATTTCTCATCGCGCTAGAGCGCAGCCTGGAAAGCCGCGGTCGCCTCGATCTAGCGGCCAGAGAGGCCCTCGAACGCCAAGGCAATCTGCTCTCCCGTCGTTACCTGCTGCAGAAGGGCAAGCTTGGCAACGGTCTCTTCAGCCCGGTGGAAAACGAGGTTCTCGACGTTCTGGCCACGGCCACGGCCGCCCTGCGCCGCAGTCGTCGTCTGCCCCACAACATCGTCAAGAGCCTGCGCGCCGGTGGCCTGATCGAAGCCGTCGAGCGCAACGTCTGCCACGCCGGCGCCCTGCAATGCCGTACCGACTTCGAAGCCGACGGCATTCCCCGTGGCACCCTGGAGCGCATCGTCGACCGCCATCCCCAGGCCTTCGAACTGGAAGCTCGCCGCGCCGCCGCCCGCTACATCGCCGACCAGGAACCGGCCTTCCGCGCCGCCGGCTGAGCCTCGTCATGGCCGCCTGCGGGCGGCCTCGCGATACAGGGGGCAGGCTGATCACTGTCCTGGCGCGTGCTACCGTTGCGAGCCACACGCCGCAACAGGTCCCGCCATGCCCCTCGCCGACAACCTGCTGGCCTTCACCCTGGCCGCCTCCCTGCTCACCCTCACCCCTGGCCTGGATACCGCCCTGATCCTGCGCACCGCCGCGGTCGAAGGCCGCGCCCAGGCCTGGCGCGCGGCCCTGGGAATCAATGCCGGCTGCCTGCTCTGGGGCGCCGCCGTGGCCTTTGGCCTGGGCGCGTTGCTGGCGGTCTCGGAACTGGCCTATACGCTGCTCAAGTATTGCGGCGCCGCCTATCTCTGCTGGCTTGGCCTCAACCTGCTGCTGCGCCCCCGTACCGCCCTCGCACCCACGACAGGCGAGGGCGGTACGGCCTCCAACTGGTTTCTCAGAGGCCTGCTCGGCAATGTCCTCAATCCCAAGATCGGCATCTTCTATGTGTCCTTCCTGCCCCAGTTCATCCCCCAGGGCCAACCCCTGATCGCCTGGACCTTCGGCCTGGTCGCCATCCATGTGCTGCTGAGCCTGCTCTGATCCCTGATCCTGATCGGCGCCACCCGCACCCTGGGCGAGACCCTGCGCAAGGCCGCAGTGATCCGCTGGCTGGATGGGGTGACGGGGGTCGTCTTTCTGCTGTTCGCGGCGAAGCTGGCGTTGAGTCGGCGGTAGGGGGAGGGTAGTGCTGCTTTGGGGGCGCTAAAGCTGAACGGCAGAAACGACAAAGCCCACACTAGGCGGGCTTTTACAGGTGATCCTGTCAAGCGACTACGTCAACACTGAGTGCTGTATGCCGCTTCCTTGCTGTACTCAAGCGGGTGAGGAAAGTGCTGGCATACACGTTGGCATACATACCCATTCGGTATGCCATTCGATTGGAGGCAGCGGCGAGTCTATCTCTCGGCTTGGAAGCTCTGAGAAATCTGGAAGGCATTCGTAGTCGCGACGCTGTATTGGCGAGTTTGGAAATTCCGTCGAGAAACCACCGGACGCTCAAATTCCCGCATGCAGCTATGATCTATTTTCTGGGCTGGACTGAACTTGGAACACAATCTCGATAAAGCTTAGGGGCCGTCAAGAAATTGCTCCGCGTATAGGATGTCACTTTCTAATAGCGTTAGAGTTTTTTCGTGCTCTTCTAAAAGTCTTTGCTTTTCTTGGGCGATGAGATAATGGGCGTTCTCCAAGAACATTGGATTGCTGACCTCTCTATTCGCTGCAGCATGTTTTTGGGCGGCTTTAATTCTTCTTTTGCGTAGCTCCTCTAGCCTGTCCTTTGCATTTAGCTGAAGGTCGAGTTTGTGAAGTGCCCTAACAATGTTGGATATTTCGGAGCTAGTTTTTGCATGGGCGAAGTTGAAGCTATTTTCTTCGAATGCATGATGCTCTTGGTTTTGCGCCTTCCAATAAATAAGATCTCTTTTTAATAGGTTGATGTTTTCCTGATCTCTGATGACTTCTGCGTATGCTATTTCGTAGATTTTTTCTAAAGAAATTTCTAATAGATTACCTTGTCTATGATGGTGTCTATCAGAGAACTCGGCTGTAACTGATATTTTTCTTGATGTACAGAATTGCAATGTCATCGTTTCTAGCCAGATTCGGCAGTAAATTAGCGCTTGTCGAATGTCAGAGATTTCGAGGGCGGCGCCTATTTTATCTTCGAATCCTACGTTGTACTCAACTAAAACGATTCCTCTATTTGTGTGTTTCAAAACTCTGCTTGCGAGTTGGCTGGTGCCGTGTAACTTCTGGTTGCTGTTGCAGTACCTTTCCCAGAAAAGACGGTCGTGAGTTGTTATGATCTTTTGAGTACTGCTCAAATAGGGATCGGAAAAAAATAGGGCAATTATGTTAGCTCTATGCTCAGAGTCAATGGCGTTTACCACATCATCAAAGACGATGAAAGGGTACTGGTGTTTCTCTGCTAGTGCTAATAGTAAGGATAGGCCCAGTGACCTTAAATGCCCTTCGCTGAGGCAGGAGAACGCATTTAAAGTGTTTTTGTTTTTGCATAGAAGTTCAATGATGTAGGAGCTGTCTGTTTTGACAAAAGCTATTGATTCTATCTTTTCTGAATCATCATCGTGGTCGTTGATTGCTTGGTAATAGGCGGTAGCCTTCCTCTCAATGCCGCTAAGTTTAGAGCATTCAAGTTCCACCTTATATTCTATAAGGTCTGCGTAAAGCTTTTTGTATTGGCCTTGTACTTCGCTTAAGAAGCTATTGAAATAAATCTCTCTCTGTGCGCTATGGTATAGGTCTGGACGATTTTTGATCTCTGCATATAGCGAATTGTTTTCTGCCTTAAATCGGCGATAAAGTTGCCTCAGAGCGTTTAGCTCTGCGTCAACTAGCGCTATTTTGTCCCTTAGATTACCAATTCTCGTCTGGGCTTCAGCCTTTCCGGCAGCAGCGAAGGCACGTCGTTGGAATTGTTGAAGACATTCGTCGCAATATCTATCAATCGCTTCTTTGTGCTCTAAGTAAAGTATATCTAAAGCTTCGAGGAGGCGCGCAATAGTTGTAGTGTCATGTTCGACATTTGCAGTGCATTCCTTAAAGGTGTTCACTAGGAAGTAGCCGGTGTATGCCTCTAGATCAACACCTTCTTTCTTGTTTTGTTCTATCTGCTGAACTGCGGGTCTAAGTAGAATTATATAAGATGCCAGGTTCTTTTCTAAAGTTCTAATTCGAGTGTTGGTCGAAGAAATCAACTGCAATTTCTGCAGTTCTGCAGATGCTGTTTCGAATGGGTTGGTAGTCGTCTTATCAAGTGAGGTTAAGCATGCCGGGCACTCTGATTTTTCCTGTGCGGCTTTCCCAAATCTCTCTATGGCATTGTAGATCGCTTCATAGTGTACGCTAGAGGCGTTGTCTATCAGTGTTGCTTTTGCTTTTTGGTATTGTTCTAAGGTGTGGCGGATCTTTCTGAAAAGCGCAGCTATTCCTACCTTTCGCATGATATGAATTTTCGATTCTGCGACTGCTTCTAATAGCTTCTTTTCTCTATGTTTTAATAATGCGTTGAAATAGTTTCTTCTGAGATGAATGCCGCCAGAAGTGTAAGCGGTTAAATCTAGCAGTTCCGCAATATATGATTTTTTAGTTAATATTTCTTCTTGAGCTGATCGCTTTCCTTCGCTATGAAGTCTGATTGTTTGATCTAAATTTGTAAGGCGGTCCTGATGGCTTTGGAGGCGTAGGCTGCTTAAATTAAAATTTACTGGTTGAACAAATCTTCTAATTAGTTCGTCTAGGTCTTCTAGTCCAAGCAAGAGAGCTAAAACATCTCCCTGTTCGAACTTTGTATCTTTACTACCGAGCAAGGAGAACTCTTGCAGTCTATTTCTATCTATAAAGCAGCTGCTTAGTGCAACGGTTTTTGGGAAATTTTCGCCATGTATGTCATGCAAAGACAGCGTGGGGCGACCCTCACCTCGGCGAATATAGTCAGCGATTTTTTCCTTCCGTCTTATAGATTCTTTTATTGATCCTGTTACTTGGAATTCAATTGCCTCGCATAGGGACGTTTTTCCTCCGCCGTTAGGTGCATAAAATATATTATTAAACTCATTAAATATTATTTGAGTTCCTTTGTCTTCATCGCTAAGGCATCCGAAGCCGCGAAAGTTTCTTGCCCTTAATCTTCCAAGTCTGGGTGGTTTGGACGCCTCTACTATCTGTGTCGGCTTTAATTTGTTTAGGATATTGAAGTAATTGATTCTGTGCTTTTTGATGTCTATATCTAATATTTTTCTTTTCTATCGGAAAGTTTTTCCTTGATCCGATCGCTCAGTCTTCCTGGACGTTTAAGATTTTTATAGGCTATCCATAGAGAAAATAGGTAAGCGTCCGACTCTCCTTTGATAGCTCTTTTTGCGAAATCTTGAAGATGGATCAGCATTTTTCGTCCTTGAATTCTGGCAGTAGGGTCAGCGGAACGTGTACCCCCGCTAGTGCAGGGATTTGCAGGGTTTTTTGATAGGCGTTGTTGAGCTTGTCGGCCGTTACTGGCGCGGCTTGAGGTCGGATACAGGGGTGCAGAAAAACCCACACATTTAGCCCGCAGGTGTGGCGGGGGGACAACGGCGCGCGCCGGGTGCAGCCCCGTGCTGCGCGGCCCCTAGTAGGCTGAGACCGGGATCAGCTTGTCGGCGTGGCGTGGGCGATTACCTGAGGCCTTTCGCCGGCCAGGAGGAGCGGGCTGATGCGCTTCGAGCATGCCTGCCAACTCTCCGTCGCGATCAACTGTACTGCGCTTGGATGCGTGGGCCCATAGTGACTGGCGAGAGGTCAGCTGCGGCAATGCTGCCGCTTGGGTTGGCCGTGTCGATATGGTTGGCGCTGCTGATCAAGCTGCGTTTCGTTGACTTGCTCACGTCACCCCGCGCATCGTTGGTTTATGGGACTGGCTTGAATAAAGCCTTTCAAGCAGTGGATCACTCGATAGGAGCAGGGATGGGAGCTTTCACTCCGGCTGGAGAAACGCGTGTAGCGGTACTCGTAGATTGCGACAACGTATCGCCCGAGATTCTGGAGCACGCGTTGCGCGTTGTGGCGCAGTTCGGACGTGTCGTTCTGAGAAGGGGGTATGGTAATCACGGCACCTTGGCCAATAAGTGGCAGGAGGCCCTGGTCCGATTGGCCTTTACGCCATGCCTGCAGTACCAATATGCAGCGGGTAAGAATACCTCTGATATCGCCTTGGCTCTCGATGCAATGGAGGCGCTCTTTGATCACCGTGCGGATACGTTCTGCCTGGTGACCAGCGACTCCGATTTTGCCTACCTGTGCCGCAAGCTCAGAGAGCGCGGCGCTACCGTCTGCATAGTCGGTGAACCCAAGACTCCAGACGCACTACGTAATGCCAGCGACCAGTTCTTTGAGTGGCGCCGCGAGGAGCACCTAAAGGAGCCTGCTTCGGAGCATGCCGACAAGCCAGCGGCCAAAGCCGAAACAAATTCCAAGCAGGAAATCACTAAGCCCGAACCCACTAAGCCAGTCGTCAAACGGCGACCAAGATTTGTGGTGGACGCCGTCTCTCTGCTTGCAGGTGGAACCAGCGAAGGCAAGGTTACCCTGAGCGCCCTTGGGCAGTACCTCAAGCGTACCGATCCCGCATTCTCACCAAACGCTTACGGTCATTCTGGTCTTCTCGACATGATCAGAACCTACGACCTGCTGCGCCTGATCCAAGAGAACGGCGGGCACTGGACGGTGGGGCTTGCAGACAAGGAAGAAGAGTCGGCCGAGCACGCAGCGCACGTGTGAAAGGACGTGGCAAAACGGGACTGAGCCTCCTGGGGCTCATGTAACGGGGCGGCTCGTCGTTGGCCCAGATAGCGCCAGGCATTGCGCGGCTGGCCTTGCTGTTCGATCAGTGCCTGGGCCTCGGCCCGCTGGCAATTCAGCCTGAGGGGATTCGCTGCTCGGCCTGTTCATTCGTCGGCCGCCACCGCAGGTAAAGCAAATAACCAAACCCCAGAAACAACAAAGCCCGCACTAGGCGGGCCTTGGGGTGATCCTGGCGGATCAGATTGGTCGGAGCGACTGGATTCGAACCAGCGACCTTCTCGTCCCGAACGAGACGCGCTACCAAGCTGCGCTACGCTCCGTAATGGATGGCGCGCATTCTACCTAAAACTCATGCAAGCACAAGGGGTTAGGTAAAAAAAATCGCGCCGGGCAGTAATCAGAGCTCCTTGATGGTGCGAACCTGATCCTTGTTGATGCGGGTCGGCTTGCCGTCGAGCTGCTTGAAGGTATAGAAGCCAGAGTCGTCATCGTACTTCGGCGTGTCGGTGGCCTGGATCTCGCGGCCATCGTTGAGGGTGATGACGCTGGGCGTGGAGCAGCCGGCGAGCAGGGCGCTGGCGACGACCAACAGGACGGCGGGGAACAGGTGCTTGTTCATGTGACGGTCTCCTTTCTTGGCAACCAAGCGGCCTTAGGACCGCTGGCGCGGGGTCAAGTTCGTCCGGGAACCGGTGAGTCACACCCTCTGGCTCGATGGGTCGCTAGGTTCTGTACGAAAAGTGCCTGCGCTCGGTGATGCTTCGTTGAAAAAGGCTTCGGAATGCTCATTTACCGCTCGTAAACTCCGCTTCCTCAGCCTTTTTCGCCTCGCCTGACCTTCGCTCGTCGACTTTTCGTACAGAACCTAGGGTCGGATCGCGCTTTCCAGGGCTGTGGGATCGTTGAAGTTGGCCAGGCGGATATCGTCTTCGGCGAAATCCACCGCGGTCAGGCCCAGCGGCAGCAGGGCGCCTCGCGGACTGCGCTCGCCGCCTGCCCAGGCCTGGCGCAGCGCCGGCAGCAGGCGCCGGGGCAGGGCGCTGAACAGCGGTTGCCAGTAGCCACCCTGGCGCGCCATCACCGGGCCGTCGCTCGCCTGGGCCGCGGTCAGCAGTTGCCGGGCGAGGGCGGTATCGATACGGGGCGCATCGCAGGGCAGCAGCAGCACCCAGTCATGCCGCGCCACGGCGAGGCCGGCGAGGATGCCGGCCAGGGGGCCGGGAAAGTCCGGCTGGTCATCGGCCACCAGCTGGTCGGCCCATTGGGCATAGCGCAGCGCGTTGCGGTTGCAGGAGATCACCAGGTCATCGGTCAGTGTTCGCACCGCCGCCTGCACCTGGGCCACCAGTGGCTGGCCCTGCCATTCCACCAGGCCCTTGTCGCGCCCGCCCATGCGTTGGCCGCGCCCGCCGGCAAGGATCAGGATGGAAGCGGGCAGGAGAGACATGCAGAAGACCTCAGGTGTCAGGACGTGGGAAGCGGGCGCCCATCCTAGCCCGGTTTCCGCCCTGGCTGCCGGCTCTGGCGGGGTTTGTTCGGGTAGGCGCCCTGGACTAGACTCGGGCGTGTCCTGCAAAGGGGCGTACTAGACACCTTTGACCCCCTCCGCCTGGTGGAGGGGAGTCCCTGCCCAGAAGGAGTTTGGAAACGATGAAGACGATGCTGCTTTCCGCCCTGGCCCTGGCGGCCTTGCCCGCCTTTGGCGCAGGCGGTGGCGAACCGCCCTCGATCAAGGTCACCTTCGGCAAGCCGACCATCCGGCAGAAGCTGTTCTACGAAAAGCTCTACGAGAAGAAGCCCTATCCCGACGCCACCCTCTATTACTACAGCAATGGCGTCTACAAGATCATCTCGCCGGGCGAGGAGCACTATGGCGTCTACGTGGTGCATGGCCAACTGACCGACGATAAGTACCAGGTGGATTTCATCTCGCTGCCGTCTGCGGACTGGGGTGGCAAGACGGCCCGGCACTTCCTCACCTTCGATCGCAAGGCCGGCACCTTCACCCAGCAGGCGACCTGGGAAGAGGACCCGGATATCGCGCCGCAATATGGTCGCTTCAGCCAGGACGCCAACGACATCGCCGATCCGCGACCCATCAAGTGGGACAGCCATGCCGAGGGCGAACAGCGCCAGCGCTAGCCATGGCCGGTCGCGCCCCTGCGGGTTGAAGGGGCGTCGGCTTTTCCTCTAGGCTGTCGCTATGCAGCCCGCGCGGATGTCTTCCCTGACCCTGGTGGCCGACAGCGAGCCTCCCTGCCGGAGCGCTCGCCTCCTGGCCACCCCTGGTCACCTCACCCACGGGAAACCCGCTGCCCGTCCAGCGGTCTTCCGCTGCACCCTTTCTTTCGCACTCTTCGGAAACCCAAGCAGATGAGCCATAAAGCCGAGGCGGTTTTCGTACCGCTGAACGTTGCCGTCCTCACGGTCAGTGACACCCGCACCTTCGAGACCGATACCTCGGGTCAGCTGTTCGTCGACCGCCTGCAGGCCGCCGGCCACTTCCTCGCCGACCGCGTGCTGCTCAAGGATGACCTCTACCGGATCCGCGCCCAGGTCGCCCACTGGATCGCCGAAGACCAGGTGCAGGTGGTGCTCATCACCGGTGGCACCGGCTTCACCGGTCGCGACAGCACCCCGGAAGCCGTGGCCTGCCTGCTAGACAAGCAGGTGGACGGCTTCGGCGAGCTGTTCCGCCAGATCTCCGTGGCCGACATCGGCACCTCCACCGTGCAGTCCCGTGCCCTGGCCGGTCTGGCCAACGGCACCCTGGTCTGCTGCCTGCCCGGTTCGACCAATGCCTGCCGCACCGCCTGGGACGGCATCCTCGCCGAGCAGCTGGACAACCGTCATCGCCCCTGCAATTTCGTGCCGCATCTGAAGCAGGCCGAACCCTGCGGGCCGCGCGGATGAGCCTGCTATCGCTGGAAGAGGCCCTGGCGCGGTTGCTGGCCATGGCCGCCGAAGACGGTCCCTTGCCCCAGGAGCGCGTCGCCCTGGAAGACGCCGACGGGCGCATCCTGGCCGCTCCGCTGATCGCCGACCTGGACCTGCCGCCCTGGGACAACAGTGCCATGGACGGCTATGCCTTGCGCCTGGATGACTGGCAGGGCGAGCCGCTGCGGGTTTCCCAGCGTATCTTCGCCGGCCAGGCACCGGCGCCGCTGGAGCCAGGCACCTGTGCGCGCATCTTTACCGGCGCGCCGGTGCCGGCGGGTGCCGACTGCGTGGAAATGCAGGAGAACACCGAGGTGCTGGACGACGGTCGGGTCCGTTTCGTCGAGCAACTGCGAGCGGGGCGCAACATCCGCCGCCGCGGCAACGAGGTCAAGGTGGGGGACGAGGTCCTGTCAGCCGGCACGGCCCTGGGCCCGGTCGAACTGGGCGTCGCGGCCTCCCTCGGGCGTGCCCGGCTGGACGTCTTTCGCCGCCCCAAGGTCGCGGTCCTGTCCACCGGCGATGAACTCGTGGCGCCCGGGCAGCCCCTGGGACCGGGGCAGATCTACAACAGCAATCGTGCCCTGCTCATCAGCTGGCTGCGGCGGCTGGGCTGCGAGGTTTCGGACCAGGGCATCCTGCCGGACGACCTCGCCGAGACCCGCCAGCGGCTCGGCGCGCTGCAGGCCGATCTGATCCTGTCCACCGGCGGTGTCTCGGTGGGGGAGGCCGACTATCTGGGCCAGGCACTGCGCGAAGAGGGCGAGCTGACCCTGTGGAAGCTGGCGCTCAAGCCGGGCAAGCCGCTGACCTGTGGGCGTTTCCGCGGTATCCCGCTGATCGGCCTGCCGGGCAATCCCGCCTCGACCCTGGTGACCTTCGGCCTGCTGGCGCGGCCCTATCTGCTGCGCCGGGCCGGCAAGATCGACGTGGCGCCGCTGAGCGTCGAGGTACCGGCGGGTTTCGACTGGCCGCGAGCCGGGGCGCGCCGTGAATACCAGCGCGCGCGCCTGGAGAATGGCCGGGCGGTGCCCCATCGCAACCAGGGCTCCAATGTGCTGCAAACCGCGGCCTGGGCCCATGGTCTGGTGGAGATCCGCGAGGACCGCACCTTCGCCGTCGGTGACTTGGTGCGCTTCATTCCCCTCGCGGAATTGCTCAAGGCCTAGCCAACCGATCGTCAGGACTGAACGTGGCCGTTGGGCCACAGTCCTAGTCTCCAGAATCGCACGCCGGGCTCTGCCCGGTACCTGACGCGGCATCTCGCCGCACAGCGCCAACCTTGGACGACAGACATGACGACGACAGGCACCCTGGCTGACGCAGCCCTGGTCATTCTCAATGGCAAGGAAACCGGTAATGAGGACGTTCGAGAGGCCATTCTCGAACGGCGTGCCGCCGGTCATCGCATCGATGTGCGGGTAACCTGGGAAGAAGACGATGCGGCGCGCTTCGTCGAGCAGGCGACCCGAGAGGGCTATGGCATCCTGGTCGCGGCCGGTGGCGACGGCACCCTGCGCGCCGTGGCCGAAGCCATGGCCCAGAACCACAGCCAGGCGCGCCTCGGTCTGCTGCCGCTGGGCACCGCCAACGACTTCGCCCGCGCAGCGGGGGTGCCGGTAGAACCCGCGGCGGCCCTGGCGCTGCTGGACGGCCCGACCAGCGCCATCGACCTGGTCGCGGCGGATGGTCAACTGTTCCTCAACATGGCCACCGGTGGCTTCGGCTCCCAGGTCACCGCCAACACCCCGGGTGAACTCAAGCGCCTGCTGGGCGGGGCGGCCTATCTGCTCACCGGCCTGACCCGCTTCGCCGAGGTGCATTCGGCCCACGGCCATTTCCGCGGGCCGGGTTTCGAGTGGGAGGGTGAATTCCTCGCCCTGGGCATCGGCAATGGTCGTCAGGCGGGCGGTGGCCATGTGCTCTGTCCCACCGCCGTGGTCAACGATGGTCTGCTCGACGTAGGCATCCTGCCGGCGTCCCAGGACGTGCTCGGTACCCTTGGCGAATTCCTCAGCAAGGGCTTCAGCACCGAAGAGATGTTTATCCGCGCACGCCTGCCCTGGGTTGAGCTGGAAGCCGCCGAAGGTCTGGACATGAACCTCGATGGCGAACCGGTCAAGCGCGACCGGGTGAGATTCGAGGTGCGTCCGGGTATCCTGCAGGTCTATCTACCAGTGGATTCGCCCCTGCTGGGCGAGACCGCCGGCTCGCTGGCCGAGCCGGTCGCGACGTCCTGAGCAGGTGGGTGCGGAGGTAACGTTGGAGCTACTGATCAATGCGGGAATCGTGCTGGCCACGGTGGCTGGCATGGAAGCCTTCGCCTGGTGGTCGCACAAGTACATCATGCACGGCTGGGGGTGGGGCTGGCATGAATCCCACCACCGCCCACGCACGGGCTGGTTCGAAAAGAACGATCTCTATGCGGTTGTTTTCGCCGGCCTCGCCATCCTGCTGATCGCCCTGGGCAATGCCGGTTACTGGCGCCTGCAGTGGATAGGGGCCGGCATGACCCTCTACGGACTGCTGTATTTCATCGCCCACGATGGGCTGGTGCACCAGCGTTGGCCGTTCCGCTACGTGCCGCGCACTGGCTATCTGAAGCGGCTCTATCAGGCGCACCGCATGCACCATGCGGTGGACGGCAAGGACGGCTGCGTGTCCTTCGGCTTCCTGTTGGCGCCAACCACCCAGCAGCTCAAACAGCAGTTGCGTGAGATACACGGCGGCGCCCTGGATTCCTCGCGTGAGCGCAAGGCCCGGGATCAGGTGCAGGAAGGCGTGGACTAGGCGGGAGCGGAAGCGCCTCCTGGGAGGCGCTAACCGGGGTCAGGCGACGGCTGGGGTGTCGTCGTAAGCGGCGAACAGCGAATGGGCGTACTGGCTGCGCTCGCTCTCGTTGCGCAGCAGATCAATGAATTCCTTGGCCGGCGGATTCAGGGTCCCCGCTTCGGCGGCGGTGACCACCTGAGCCTGCTCGCCAGCCGCCAGGTCGGCGAAACCGGCACCCAGTCGCTCGGTGCAATAGCTATCCACCACGGCCAGACCGTCACGCAGCAGGTCGCGCAGATTGGCGCCCTGCTGGACCTGCGCCTGTTCGTCGAAGGGATCGACGATGTTGGAGCGGTCGCCATGGGCGTAGGGGGTGAGCATGTGGCGATCGATGAATTCGGGCAGGCGGGCATCGGCCTGCTGGCTGTCGGCCTGCAGATGAGCGCACAGGGCGACCAGGGTACGCCACTGGGTGGCGTTGAAGAATTCTGGCTTGTAACCGGACTGCGCGTTAGCGGAAAGGCCAAGGGCAAGTAGTGACGAGGAGGCAGCGAAGCGATCGTGTGAAACAGCCGTTTCCGTCTTGTGCATGTGCAAATCCCATACTCGTAGGCTGACTACCGGATGCAGCGCTCTGGCTCAGGCATCCATCCATCCGCGGCCCGCGGGGGGTCGCTTTAATCCGACCCGTTTATCGCATAAAAGTTTGCTGTTGGGCATCCCTGAGATGCACGCAAATGTGACCGAAGCGTAATCGCTGGCGTCAGCGGCGCGGTCGGGTCCAGAGCATGGCTGGGCGCGGCTCGTCGCGCTGGTGCCGGGAGAGCATGGCGCGGGCGGCGCCGCGGCAGACCAGGCGCAGCTTGTCGGCGGTGCTGGTGCTGACGCGTTGGTCCCAGGCATGGGCGCCCAGGTGCAGCACCTGCACGCCGATCTCGCGATAGACGCCACGGGCGGTGGCGATGGCCCAAGCCGAGCGCAGGGGCAGGGCGGCGAGGCCCTGGCGCGCCGAATCGTAGTAGGGCTCGGCCAGACGTACCAGCCGCTCGGCCAATTGGGCGACCGCTGCGCGATGGCGGGGGTCGGCCAGCTCTTCGGCCGGCACGCCGAGCTCGTCGAGCCACAACCGTGGCAGGTAGATGCGGCCGATGCGAGCGTCCTCGACGATGTCGCGGGCGATGTTGGTGAGCTGGAAGGCCATGCCCAGGTCACAGGCGCGATCCAGGGTCTCCTCGTCTTCGGCGCCCATGATGCGCGCCATCATCACCCCGACCACGCCGGCGACGTGGTAGCAGTACTCCAGGGTGTCTTCCAGCTCCACATAGACGCGCTCCTCGACGTCCATGCGAAAACCGGCCAGATGGTCCAGCGGCAGGGCCAGGGGGATGCTGTGGCGCTTGACCACCCGCTGGAAGGCGGCGAAGGCTGGATCCTGCAGGGGCTCATCGCCATAGGCGGCGCGGGTCAGCCGTTCCAGCTCGGCCAGGCGTTCCCGACCGCCACGGCGGTCGCCCTCGACCTGGCCATGGCCCAGTTCCTGGCCGTCGATGACATCGTCGCAATGGCGGCACCAGGCATAGAGCAGTACCGCGCTCTCGCGGGTCTCGGGTGCGAACAGCTTGGCGGCCGCGGCAAAGCTCTTGGAGCCGACGGCGATGCTCTGCTCGGCGTGGTCGACGACGTCATGGGTGGCAGTCATGGCTAACCGTGCTCCTCGAGGATGACGCTGGCGGTGGCCTTGGCCGAGCCCACCACGCCCGGAACGCCGGCGCCGGGATGGGTACCCGCGCCGACCAGGTAGAGGTTGGGAATGACCTTATCGCGATTGTGCGGGCGGAACCAGGCGCTCTGGGTGAGGATGGGCTCCAGGGAGAAGGCCGAGCCGACGTGGGCATTGAGCTCCTGGCGGAAGTCGGCTGGGGTGAAGATGCGCGAGGTGACCAGATTGGCTCGCAGGCCGGGCATGTAGCGCTCTTCCAGATAGGCGAGGATCTTGTCGCGTAGGCGTGGGCCTTCCACGCTCCAGTCGACGTCGGCATTGCCCAGGTGCGGCACGGGCGCCAGCACGTAGTGGGCGCTCTGGCCGGGTGGCGCCAGCGAGGGGTCGGTGACGCAGGGCGAATGCAGGTAGAGCGAGAAATCGTCCGGGACGCCCGGGCCCTTGAACAATTCGTCGATCAGACCGCGATAGCGCTGGCCGAAGCACACCATGTGGTGTTCGAGGCCCACCGGCGGCTGGTTCAGGCCGAAGTGGATGACGAACAGCGACATGCTGTGTCTCTTGCGCTTGAGGCGGTTGCTCTCGACCACGCCATGGGTGTGGTGACCGAGCAGCTTGCGATAGGTGTGCACCACGTCGGCGTTGGAGGCCACCAGGTCGGCCGGGATCTGGCTGCCATCGGCCAGGCAGACGCCGGTGGCGCGATTGCCTTCGGTGAGGATGCGTTCCACCGGCGCATTCAGCCGCAGCTCGCCACCGAGGTCGCTAAAGAGTTTCAGCAGACCCAGGACCAACTGATGGGTACCGCCCTTGGCGAACCAGACGCCCCACTTGCGCTCCAGTGCATGGATCAGCGCATAGATCGAGGAGGTGGCGAAGGGATTGCCGCCTACCAGCAGGGTGTGAAAGGACAGCGCCTGGCGCAGCTTCTCGCTCTTCACGAAGCGCGACACCTGGGTGTAGACGCTGCGCCAGGCGGTGAGCTGGGCCAGCTTGGGGCCAGCGGCGAGCATGTCGCCGACCTTGAGGAAGGGCTTGGCGCCGAGACGGAGGTAGCCCTCTTCGAACACCGCCTGGGAATAGGCCAGAAAGCGCTGGTAGCCGGCCACGTCGTCCGGTTCCAGGGCACGGATCTGCTCGTCCAGACGGGCCTGGTCGTTGACGTAGTCGAAGCGGGTGCCGTCTTCCCAGCACAGTTGGTAGAAGGGGCTGACCGGGAGGAGCTCCACATAGTCGCTCATCCGCCGGCCGCTCAGGGCGAACAGCTCTTCCAGCGCCGACGGATCGGTAATGACGGTGGGGCCGGCATCGAAGGTGAAGCCGGCGTCTTCATAGACATAGGCACGACCGCCGGGCTTGTCGCGACCCTCGATGAGAGTGGTGGCGATGCCGGCCGACTGCAGGCGGATCGCCAGGGCGATACCGCCAAAGCCGGCGCCGATGACGATGGCCCGTTTGGGCCCGTTACCTTGGGTCATGGTGCTTCCTTGAACTGAGGGGGACGCGCCAACGCGGCATCCAGGGCCGGTTTCAGCGGTACCGGCGGTTTGCCGGAGAGAATGCGCAGGCGATCGAAGGCGGTGAGGCGGCCGGCGTAGAACCGCTGGATCAGTGGTTCGCCGAGGCCGTAGAACCTTTGCATGACGCGTACCCGGTGTTCGGGGCGGCCAGCGAGAAAGAGCATGCGATTGAGCAGGCGGAAGAAGCCCTGCTGCCGCCAGCGCCCCTGGGCATACTGCCGCAGGGTGTCGCGCAGCACGGCACTGGAGGTGAAGGGCTGGGCGGCCAGGTGCTCCGCCAGACGCACCGCCTCCGGCAGCGAGTAACCAGTGGTGGGGTGGAACAGGCCCGCGGCTAGGCCGATGGGCGCCCCGGCGCCGATGTTGTCCCAGTAGCGGTCGAGATCGCCGCCCAGGGTGATGGGCAGCACGCCCTGTTCCTCGCGTAGCACCTCGGCGATTTCCCAGTCCTGTTGGCGGGCGTAGTCGGCCAAATGCTGGCGCAGACGTTCGACCGGCAGGCTTTCGCCGTCGGCGTAGTAGGTGTCTTCGATCAGCAGCCGATCCGGGGCCAGCGGTAGGCTGTAGACGAAGCGGTAACCGTCCAACTGATCGACGGTGGCGTCCATCACGATGGGTTCGGTGAGGCCATGGGGGCGGGTGAGGCGGACCTCCTGGCCGAGGAATTTCTGATAGCCCAGCCAGAGCGCCGGATCGGGTCGCGGCCCCCGGGCGTCGATCACCGCGCCGGCGGCCAGGGTGTAGCCATCGGCGAAGACCACGCCGTCGTCCTGTAGGCGCAGCACCTGGCGACCCAGCAGCAGGCGCTCGGCGGGCAGGCGCGCGCTCAGTACCTCATGGAAGCGCTCGGCGCTGATGCTGGCGTAGCCGCTGCCGAGCTGCCGCTGCCGCTCGGGGAAGCGCACCTCGTAGCCCGGCCAGCGATGGGCGACCAGGGGCTCGATCCAGGCATGCTGCGGCACCGTGAGATCCGGTTCGTGGAAGGACCAGGTATGGTTGCCGCCCAGGCGTGGGCTGGCTTCCACCAGGCGCCAATCCAGTTCTGGCCGCGTCTCCGCCAGGCGCAGGGCGAGCAGGCCACCGGCCAGGCCGCCGCCGACGATCAGCAGATCAGGACGCACGGTCGAGCCCTCTTCGGGCCAGGCCATCCACCAGGCGGGCGGCAGCCGCGACGCCACCGGCCGCCTGGGTAATGGGCACGAAGCGTTCGGCTGCCTGGCGATAGCCGGGATCGGCCAGCACCGCGCCAAGGGCCTGGGTAAGGCGTGCCTTGCTGGCCAGGCGCGGCGCCAGGCAGATGCCGGCGCCGACCCGCTCCAACCGCCGGGCGATGCCGGGCTGGTCGAAGACCATGGGCAGGGCAAGCATGGGTTTGCCGGCCGCCAGGGCGTCCAGCACGGTATTGAAGCCGCCATGGGTGATGACCGCATCGGCGCGGGCGATGGCCGCTTCCTGGGGCGCGAAGTCGGTCACCCAGGTGGCGCCATCGTCCAGCAGACGCCGCTCGGCGCTGGGGTCCAGCCGCCCGCAGTGAGCGATCAGCACCTGGACGCCGAGTTGGCGACAGGCCTGGGCGATGCGGCGGAACAGCGGTAGCCGGCCACCCTGCAGGGTGCCGAAGGAGGCGAAGACGAAGGGCCGGCGTGGATCAATCTCCAGTTCCAGCCGTTGCTCACGCACCGCCGGCGAGCGCAGCGGCCCGACTTCGTGGAAGTGCGGTGGTGGTGCGCGGCGCGGAAAGTCGAAGCCCGGCAGGCATTGGCTCAACTGCAGATACGGTGAGAAGCAGTCGTCGAGGGTGCGCCGGTCGCCAAGGCCGAAGGCCTGAGCCTGGCGCTGGATGACCTCGCCCTGGCTACGCATCATCAGGTCGAACACCTGGGTGGCGCCCTGGACGATCTGCCGCTCCCGCTCGGTGCCGGGATAGGCGAAGGGCAGGGTGGGCAGCGGCAGATGGGGCTCGCGATTCATCGGCACGGCGCAGGCCAGCGAGGCATAGGGCAGGCCCAGGTGGTCGCCGAGCAGGCCACCGGCCGGCTCCATCTGGTCGGCGATAAGGCAGTCGACACCCAGGTCGCGCAGGACGGTCGGGCCTTCGCGGCAGAACAATTCGGTATTGCGTGCCATGTCGGCGATCACCCCGAACACCGACCAGGGCTTGCTGCTGGCGGTACGGGCGAGCAAGGGGCCCAGGCTGCCACGTGGATGGCTGGTCGCGCCTATGGCCTGAAACTGGATACCCGCTGGGAGCGTCCGATCGCCCACCTCCTCCTGGTGCAACAGGGTGACCCGGTGGCCGAGGGCGACCAGCGCCTCGCCCAGCACCAGATGGGTGGACAAATGGCTCGGCAGCGGCGGCGAGATCAGGGCGACATGCATGGCGGCGTCCGGTCGGGTGTCGGCCACTATGGGCACCGCAGCGGCGTGGCGTCCAGCAACTCGGCCTGGCGCAAGCTGGCCAGATCGGCTGAGCCGGTGCAGAAGCAGGCGATGCGCAGCTGTTCGATCACCACCTGGAAATGCGCGATCACCGCCTCGGTGGATTCCGTGGCGCCGGGCAGGGCCGCGGCGGCCTGGCCGGCCAGGTCCGCGCCGAGGCGGATGGCCTTGGCGGCGTCGATGCCGTCGCGGATGCCGCCCGAGGCGATCACCGTCGCCTGCGGGCAGGCCGCGCGCACCTGGCGCAGGCTCTCGGCGGTGGGAATGCCCCAGTCGGCGAAGGCGCGGGCGATGGCACGCTGCTGCTCGTCACGGGCGCGTTCGGCTTCGACCGCGGCCCAACTGGTGCCACCGGCCCCGGCGACGTCGAGCACCGCCACGCCTGCTTCCAGCAATTGCCGGGCGACCCGGCCCGAAAGGCCGGCCCCGACTTCCTTGACGACGACCGGCACGGCCAGATGTGTAACCAGGTTTTCCAGCGCGCCGAGGATGCCATGCCAGGTCCGATCGCCACCGGCCTGCACGGCTTCCTGCAAGGGATTGAGATGCACGATCAGGGCGTCTGCCTCGATCATCTCCACAGCGCGGCGTGCCTCGTCGAGGCCATAACCGGCCACCAACTGGGCGGCACCGAAGTTGGCCAGCAGGGGTACGTCCGGCGCCAGGCGCCGCAATTCGCCGGTCAGGCCCTGGTCGCCACCCTGCTGCAGGGCGATCCGCTGGGAGCCGACCGCCAGGGCGATACCCAGGGTCTGGGCCGCTTCGGCGAGATGGCGATTGATCAGCGCGGCCCGCTCTGGCCCGCCGGTCATGGAGCTGATCAGCAGGGGCGCGGCCAGGGGGCGATCGAACAGCCGAGTACCCAGGTCGATCTCGTCCAGATTCAGTTCGGGCAGGGCGCAGTGCGTGAAGCGATAGGCGTCGAAGCCCGTGGTGACGGCGCTGCGGGCCTTGTGGGGATCCAGCACGATGTCCAGATGATCGTTCTTGCGGCTTGCCAGTTCCCAATCCACCATGTCTTCTAGAGTCCGCCCTGAATGACCTTTCGTCGGTCGTTGTGGTCTGGTAGGGGACGACGGGTTCGCTTTGCGAAGACCTAATCCACCGAGGTGCGACCGTTCGTCGGTTCCACATATGGAGTATCTCGACTCATGGCGACCGTATTAGTGCCGAGCGCGACAGACAATTTTGCCGCTTCGCTGCAATGGCAGCGTACCCGTATCGACGAGCGTCTGGCAGAGCTATTGCCGGCCGGGACCGATCCGGTCGCCGCCGCCATCCGCAGTGGGGTCATGGCCCCGGGCAAGCGACTGCGTCCGTTACTGATGGTCCTGGCCGCCGAGGACCTGGGTCAGTCCGACGAAGCCGTGCTCGATCTGGGCTGCGCGGTGGAGATGGTGCACGCAGCCTCCCTGTTCCTCGACGACATGCCCTGCATGGACGATGCGCGCCTGCGCCGTGGCCGTCCGACCCTGCATGTCGAGTTCGGCGAAGACGTCGCCATGCTGGCGGCGGTGGCCCTGCTCAGTCATGCCCTGCGGCTGGTCGCCGGCCTCGCCGGGGTGCCGGCGGAAACCCGGACCCAGATGGTCTGCCAGCTGGCCGATGCGGTCGGTACGGCCGGGCTGGTCTGCGGCCAGTACCATGACCTGCACGACGGTCGCCAGACGCGTCCGGCCGAAGCCATCGCCCTCACCAACCAGCTCAAGACCGGGGCGCTGTTCTCCGCGGCCATGGGCATGGCCGGTGCCACCCTGGTCACCAGCGCCACGCAGCGCGAAGCCTTCCACGTCTTTGCCTGCCAGCTGGGCCTGGCCTTCCAGTTGCTCGACGATCTCGACGACGGCAAGGGCCTGGGCAAGGACGCCGGCAAGGATGGCGACAAGTCCACTCTGGTCAGCCTGCTCGGCCGTGACCATGCTCAACGCCAGTTGCAGAGTCACCTCAAGCAGGCCCGCGAGGCGCTGGCCGTGGCCGATTGCGCCGATGGTGCCCTGGCCGGATTGCTGGATATCGTCTTTCGTCCGCGTTAGGGCGAATTACTGGGCGTCTGGCCCTCTAATCTCTCGATAGCCTTGTTCCCGTGTGAGGAGTCCTGAGATGTCGAAGTGGAAAATTGCTTACAGCAACGTTGACGGCAACACCTCGGTGGTCACCACCGAAGCCGAGCAGAAGCCGGACATGGAGCGGGTCGCCCAGATCGTCCGCGACGATGCCCTGGAAGAGTACGATGACAGCGAGGTCCCGCGGGATTACGACGAACCTACCGTAGCCCTGTTGGAGCGGCACGGCATCACCATCACCGGGATCACCGAAGAGGGCTGATCTCCGGGGTATCTGGTTCTAGGTTCTGTACGAAAAGTCGACGAGCGAAGGTCAGGCGAGGCGAAATAGGCTGAGGAAGCGGATCGGACTCGCGCTCGAGTTCACGAGCGGTAAATGAGCATTCCGACCGGGCTGGCGATCCAGGCCTTTTTCAACGAAGCATCACCGAGCGTAGGCACTTTTCGTACAGAACCTAGCGCAGGGGCCAGATACCGCCATCCCCTACCACGAAGATCCGTCGCGCCGGATCGGGCGCCAGCAGGTGCCCGCCGGTGAAGTCCCCGAAGGCCGGCAGGATCAACACTTCATCGTTTTCCAGGCAGAAGCAGGGCAGGCGTAGCGCCTGACGCCCGCGGCCGTGCAGGCGAAACGCCGGATGGATATGTCCGGCCAGCACCGGCAGTCGCGGATGGGGATCGGGTTCGTGCTGCAGCGACAGGCCGTCCAGTTCCAGCGGCTCAGCTACCACGTCGATACCCAGGGCGGCCGGTGGATCCCCCGCGCGGCGGTCGTGGTTGCCGCGGATCAACAGCAGCCGCAGGTGGGCCTGGTGTTCCCGCCAGCGCTCCAGGGTGTCCATGGTCAGGGGCGCGCGGGATTCCGGCGCGTGCAGGAAGTCACCGAGAAAGATGATCTCGCGGCAGTCGTAGCGCGCCAGCAGGCTGTCCAGTCGCGCGATATTGCCCGCTGTGGTGCCGTGGGGTACCGGCTGACCCAGTGCCCGAAACGCCGCGGCCTTGCCGAAATGGATGTCCGCCACCAGCAGCGCCTGGCGCGCCGGCCAGTAGATGGCCTTTTCCGCGAGCAGCCAGAGTTCGACACCGGCGAGGATGAGAGGGTGATAGGCAGGCATGGGGTCTCCAGAAAAGGCCTCCTGCTCTGATGGCGGCGGGGTGCCAGGGTTCAGCGGCGTTGCACGTTGGGCAACACGGCGTGGGATCAGACGCGTAAGGCGCTGGACGCCGGCGGTCTTCTGGACCTCGAACAGGGGGGCTGGTAGCAGCGAAACACCGTGGCAAAGTGATCTTGGCGTTCGCCGAGCGCTGAGGTCGAGAAACTTTTTCGTTGCTGTGCCAGTCCGCCAAGGCGACCCTTGCCTCGAACTACTCGAAGAAAGAGGCTGCGCCGTTTTCTACGCGACGGCATACGCACCCGCGTAGGTTGGGTTGAGCGCAGCGAAGCCCAACAGCCCAATCCGGTATCGCCACCGTTGGGCTTCGACGATGGAGCCGTCTCAACCCAACCTACCGCGACTCCGGGCCCCGAGCCGAAACACACCCTATGACCGCCATTGAGCCAGGCCAGGTGCACCGCGGCGGGCAGCCCGGTAAACTGGCGGTTCACTAGAGTCCGGAGCGACCCATGTCGACATCCTTCGCCCAGATGCTGGAAAACATCACCCCCGATATCTACGAGGGCCTGAAGCTGGCCGTGGAGATCGGCAAGTGGCCGGACGGCCGCAAGCTCAGTCGCGACCAGGTCGAGCTCTGTCTTCAGGCAGTGATCGCCTACGAGGCCAAGCACCTCCCCGAAGACCAGCGGACCGGTTACATGGGCCCTCAGGAATGCGCCTCCAAGTCGGTGCCCATCGAGAACATCCTGTTCAAGTCCGACGCCATTCACTGATCGACTACGCCCTACCCGACGAGGTGCCCTTCGGTGACGAAGAGGCACCTCGCGTCTTTTAGAGATCGAGAAATTCCTACCGTGATGACCGAACTGGGCCGTGGCGCCCTGCGCAAGATGGCCGTGACCTTGGCCGACCCCGTCAACTATGCCTTCCGCCTCGATGAGCGGGAGGTGCCGGTCAACCCGCTGATCGGCCGCCGCGTGCGCCTCGAATATCTGGGTGCCATCCATTGCACCCACTGCGGTCGCAAGACCCGCAAGAGCTTCAGCCAGGGCTACTGCTATCCCTGCTTCACCGCCCTGGCCCAGTGCGACAGCTGCATCGTCAGCCCGGAAAAGTGTCACTACGAGTACGGCACCTGCCGTCAGCCGGAGTGGGGCGAAGCCCACTGCATGGTGCCGCACGTGGTCTATTTGGCCAATTCCTCCGGCCTCAAGGTCGGTATCACCCGCGCCACCCAGTTGCCCACCCGCTGGATCGACCAGGGCGCCTATCAGGCGCTGCCGATCCTGAGGGTCGCCACCCGCCAGCAATCCGGCCTGGTGGAGGACGTGTTGCGTAGCCAGGTGGGCGACCGCACCAACTGGCGCGCCATGCTCAAGGGCGTCGCCGCGCCGGAAGACCTGGTGGCGGTACGGGAGCGCATCTTCGATGCCTGCGCCCAGGGCCTGGACGATCTCCAGGGCCGTTTCGGCCTGCAGGCGATCCAGCCGGTGGTCGACATGGCGCCCATCGAGATCCATTATCCGGTCACGGTCTATCCCACCAAAGTGGTCAGCCACGACCTGGAAAAGACCCCCGTGGTGGAAGGCACGCTGCTGGGCATCAAGGGTCAATACCTGATGTTCGACACCGGCGTGATCAACATTCGCAAGTACACGGCCTATCAGCTGGCCGTGTCCGTTTCCGAGTAAGGATGTAAACCCATGCGCACCGACCAGCCCCAGACCATCTACCTCAAGGACTACCAGGCGCCCGAGTACCTCATCGAGGAAACCCGCCTCAGATTCGAGCTGCACGACGACCAGACCCTGGTGCACGCCGAACTGCGGCTGCAGCGTAATCCGATGCGCGGCGCCGGCCTGCCGCCGCTGGTGCTGCATGGCGAGGAGTTGGAACTGCTGGCGGTGGCGCTGGACGATCAGGCGCTAGCCGCTGGCGACTACCAGGTCGAGGCGGGCAGCCTGACCCTGCAGCCGCAGGGCGAGGCCTTCGTGCTCAAGACCTCGGTGCGCATCCACCCGGAAAGCAACACCGCCCTGGAAGGGCTGTACGTCTCCGGCAAGATGTTCTGCACCCAGTGCGAGGCCGAGGGCTTCCGCAAGATTACCTACTACCTGGATCGTCCGGACGTGATGAGCGTCTTCACCACCACGGTGGAGGCCGACAAGGCCAGGTACCCGATCCTGCTCTCCAATGGCAACCCCGTGGCCAGCGGTGACACCGAGGGTGGTCGGCACTGGGCCACCTGGGAAGATCCCTTCCCCAAGCCGGCCTATCTGTTCGCCCTCGTGGCCGGTGACCTCTGGTGCGTGGAAGACAGCTACCGCACCGGCAGCGGCCGCGACGTGGCCCTGCGTATCTATGTCGAGCCGGAAAACATCGGCAAGCTGCAGCACGCCATGGACAGCCTGAAGAAATCCATGCGCTGGGACGAGGAGGTCTACGGCCGCGAATACGATCTGGACATCTTCATGATCGTCGCGGTGAACGACTTCAACATGGGCGCCATGGAAAACAAGGGGCTCAACATCTTCAACTCCAGCGCCGTGCTGGCCAGCCCGCGCACCGCCACCGACGCCGCCCACCAGCGCGTCGAGGCCATCGTCGCCCACGAATACTTCCACAACTGGTCGGGCAACCGCGTGACCTGCCGCGACTGGTTCCAGCTGTCGCTCAAGGAAGGCTTCACCGTGTTCCGTGATGCCGGCTTCAGCTCCGACATGAATTCGCCGACGGTCAAGCGCATCGAGGACGTGGCCTTCCTGCGCACCAACCAGTTCGCCGAAGACGCCGGCCCTATGGCCCACCCGGTGCGTCCGGATCACTTCATCGAGATCTCCAATTTCTACACCCTGACAGTGTACGAGAAGGGCGCCGAGGTGGTGCGGATGCTGCACACCCTGCTGGGCCCGGACGGCTTCCGCAAGGGCACCGATCTCTATTTCGAGCGCCACGATGGCCAGGCGGTGACCTGCGACGACTTCATCAAGGCCCTGGAAGACGCCAACGGCGCCGACTTCAGCCAGTTCAAGCGCTGGTACAGCCAGTCGGGCACCCCGCGCCTGGCGGTCAGCGAGCAGTACGATGCGGCGGCCAAGACCTATCGCCTGACCTTCCGCCAGAGCTGCCCACCCACCCCAGGCCAGCCGACCAAGGAGCCCTTCGTCATCCCGGTCCAGTTGGGCCTGCTGGATGGCCAGGGCCGCGAGCTGCCCCTGCGCCTGGAGGGCGAAGCCGCTGCCCAGGGTACCGACCGGGTGCTGTCGGTCACCCAGGCCGAGCAGACCTTCACCTTCGTCGATGTGCCCGAGCGCCCGCTGCCTTCGCTGCTGCGCGGCTTCTCCGCCCCGGTCAAGCTCAGCTTCCCCTATAGCCGTGAGCAGCTGACCTTCCTCATGCAACATGACAGCGACGGCTTCAATCGCTGGGACGCCGGTCAGCAACTGGCGGTGCAGGTGCTGCAGGAGATGATCGCCGGCCAGCCGCTGGACACCCGGCTGGTGGAGGCCCTGCGCACCGTGGCGGCGGATGAGTCCCTCGATCCGGCCATGGTCGCCGAGATGCTGTCGCTGCCGTCCGAGGCCTATCTGGTGGAGCTGTCCGAGCAGGCTGATCCCGGTGCCATCCACGGTGCCCGTCGCCAGGCCCGCCGGACCATCGCCGAGGCCCTGCGCGACGTGCTCTGGCAGCGTTATCGCAGCGCTCGGGAGGAATCGCTCGCCACGCCCTACCAGGCCAGCGCCGACCATATCGCGCGTCGCAGCCTGCAGAATGCTGCGCTGGGCTACCTCATGCTGCTGGAAGAGCCGGAGGCGCGCGACGCCGCTCTGGAGCAATTCGAGCACGCCGACAACATGACCGAGCGCCTGGCTGCGCTGAGCGCCCTGGTCAACTCCGGTTTCGAGCAGGAAAAGGCGGAGGTACTGGCGCGTTTCTTCGAGGAGTTCAAGGCCGATCCGCTAGTGATGGACACCTGGCTCAGCGTCCAGGCGTCCAGCCCCTTGCCGGGCGGCCTGGCCCGCGTCCAGGCACTCATGGAAAACCCGGTCTTCACCCTGAAAAACCCCAACAAGGTGCGGGCGCTGATCGGCGCCTTCGCCAACAGCAATCTGGTCAACTTCCATGCCGAGGACGGCAGCGGCTACCGCTTCCTGGCCGATCAGATCATCACCCTCAATCGGCTCAATCCGCAGATCGCCTCGCGCCTGCTGACGCCCCTGACCCGCTGGAAGAAGTACGGTCCCGCGCGCCAGGCGCTGATGCGCGCCGAGCTGGAGCGGATCCTGGCCAGCGGCGAGCTGTCCAGCGACGTCTACGAGGTGGTGAGCAAGAGCCTGGCGTAGGAGAGCCGACTGGGCTGCTTGTTGGGCTTCGACGATAAAGCCGTCTCAACCCAACCTACCTCGTCCCGTAGGTTGGGTTGAGCCCCGCGAAGCCCAACATCGCCCGCCGCCAAGCCTGACGCTCAGCGTCGGGCTTTTTTTTGCCCAGATTTTCCCGCGCGGCCCTAGCCTGTAGCGCCTCTGCCGCCCGCTGAAAAATCTCGCACATCCTCGTGCCTGACAACTCGTCCCCACTCGGGCGCCGCCTGGCTGATGAAAATGCTTTAGGCTGACAACTGTATTCAAATCAGCTGCAGAGAGGCGCCGCCGCCGACAGGGTAGGCGTGCGGCCTCGCTTGGCACCCAGGCCCTATCACCGGAAGAGAGCGGAGCGGCAGATGAGTCATGCACAGCTGATGGATTGGGGATTCGTCCTGATAACCCTGTGCAACATCCTGCTGATCGCCCTGGTGGTGTTTCTCCTGTGGCAGCGCTACTTCGCCGGCGACGCCGCGGCCAAGGGCGAGGAGGCCGGCGAGGCGCAGGCGCCGGCCCTCCCCGAGGCGGTGGCCAATCCGCCTGCCGATACCCAGCCGCCACCTCTTCCCGTCAGCCCCGGCCCGGCGGTGAACCGCAACGTCGACCTCTTCGACGAGGGACCGGAAGAGGTGTACGACGAAAACTACCCCGAATGGAAAAAGAGCGACGACCCCTACGTCGAGGAGCTGCTGTCCCACCGCGAAGCCCTGGAGCTCAAGGTGGACAACATGGTCATGCGGCTCACCCGGGCGCACAAGGTGGTGACCGGGCTGCGCGCGCAGAATCGGGAATTGCGCGCCTCCGAGGCCCAGGCCCAGCGGCTGCAGGAAGAGCTGACCCGAGCTCAGACCAGTCTCGCCCAGATGCGCCAGGAGCGTGACGCCCTGCTGGTGGAGGTGCAGCACAGCCGCAAGGGAGATTCGGCGCCACGGCAGCCGACCGACACGGGCGCGCCATCCTCGCCCTGAGCAGCGATGGTCGGCCCATGCTCCACCAGCCATCCCCTCAACCGCCGCATCCGTCGCGCTGAACAGCGATCGGCGCGGCTTGCTCCTAGACTGGCACTCTCACCACCTTCAAGGACGATTCGATGAAATTGCTGCTCCTGCTGGCTGCCCTGGTCGCCATCGGCCTGTTCGCGATCAGCCTCTACAACGCCCTGGTCACGGCGCGTAATGCCTATCGCAATGCCTTCGCCCAGATCGATGTCCAGCTCACTCGCCGACACGACCTCATCCCCAATCTGGTGGAGGCGGTGAAGGGCTATCTGCAGCACGAGCGCGAGACCTTGCAGGCGGTGATGGTGGCGCGCCAGCAGGCGCAATCCGGTCTGCATCAGGCCAAGACCCGGCCGGAGGATCCCGTCGCGCTGCATGCCCTGGAGCAGGGCGAGCAGGGGCTCGGCATCGCTCTCGGGCGGCTGTTCGCCGTGAGCGAAGCCTATCCGGAGCTCAAGGCCAACGAGACGGTGATCCAGTTGATGGAAGAGCTGAGCTCCACGGAAAATCGGCTGGCCTACGCGCGTCAGGCCCATAACAATGCGGTGATGGACTACAACAATCGCTGCGAGACCTTTCCCGGATCGCTGCTCGCCAGCCGCTTCGGCTTTCGTCTGGCGCAGCCCTTGGCGCTGCCGGATGGGGCCGCGCGCCAGGTGCCGCGAATCAGCCTGAGCTGAGTTCGTGCGCTTTCTCGACGACCAGGCCGCGGCGCGTCGGCGCACCCGGCTGTGTCTCGCCTTGCTGGCTCTGGTGGTGCTGCTCATGGCGCTGGCCAGTGCCGGACTGGCCCTGGTGTTCTTGCCGCGGGAGGTGGTCGACTACCTGGGCGGACGCGGGCCAACGCTGGTCAAGAGCGGATTGGTCTTTGTCGGCGTCATCACCGGAGCGTCCTTCTGGAAGGTCCGGCAACTCGCCCGTCAGGGTGGAGAAGAGGTAGTCAGGCGCTTGGGCGCGGTGCCGCTGGACGATCAGGCCGATCCCCGGACCCGCCAGTTGCACAACGTGGTGGCGGAGATGGCGCTGGCCGCCGGCGTACCGTTGCCGCGGCTGTATCTGCTGCCGGACGAACCGGCCATCAATGCCTTCATCAGTGGCTATGGACCGGCCGATGCGAGCCTGTGCCTGACCCGCGGCGCCCTGCAGCAGCTGAACAGGGACGAGTTGCAGGGCGTGGTCGCCCATGAATTCAGTCATCTGCTCAATGGCGACATGCGCCTGAATCTGCGCCTGCTGGGCTGGCTGCATGGCATCAGCCTGATCGCCGACCTGGGACAGGAGCTGTTTTCCGATCGCACCTCGACCACCACCCGGGTCGACGGCAACCATCTGCTCGGCTGGTTGCTGGGCACCGTGCTGCTGTCGATCGGCGGCTGCGGATTGTTCTTCGCCAATCTGATCCAGGCCGCGGCGACGCGCTCGCGCGAGCGCCTGGCGGATGCCTCCGCCGTGCAGTTCACCCGCCATCCCCAGGGGCTGGCCGATGCCTTGAAAAAGATCGCCGCCCATCCGCTGCAGGGGCGGCTCTATCATCGCCGGGCGCGCAGCGTCGCCCACATGGTGCTGGGCGACTCCGGCGCGTCCTGGTTCGCCACCCATCCACCGGTCCTGGAACGCATCCAGCAACTCGAACCGGGGTTCGACGAATGGCAGCTGGAGCGCCTGCGGGCGGAGGCGCTGCTGCCCACGGGCGTGGCCTATGTCGCCGGCAGTCCGCCACCCGCGCCGGCACAACCGACCGCGAGTCAACCAACAGCCCCGCCCGCGTTGGCCGACGAGCGCCTGGCGGACATCCCGCCAGCGCTGTACCTCTTCCTGCAAGACCCGCAACAGGCCGCCGAGGTGCTGCTGGCCCTGGCCGGTGCCTCCGCGCCGACTGCTGCAGGGGAGGGGCGACGCTGGGTGGATAGCCTGGACACGGCGCTGCACCTGCCGCTGGCCCAGCTGACCTTTCCGGCCATCCGGCAGTTGCCCGGCCTGCCTTGCGTGCCTTGCTGGTCGCGCTCAAGACGCAGCTGCGATCCGCGGAGCTGGATCTGTCCCGCTATTGCCTCGCCCGGATCATCCAGCGCCAGCTGATCGGCAGCCTGGCGCCCGGACGCCAACAGCCTGCAGGGCGGCGTACCCTGGCCCAGGAGCGGACGGCGGTGCTCACCCTCTACGCGGTCGCTGCCGAGCAGACCCATGAGAGCGTCCTGGCGGCGCGGCGCGCCTTCCTCCTGGCCGTGGCAACCACCTTTCCCGGACTGCACTGTGCCTACCAGCCGCCACTGGCCTGGCTACCCGCGCTCGAAGTGGCTCTGATGGGCCTAGGCCGGTTGGGCGTCGAGGCGCGGACCCTGGTACTGGAAGGCTTGATCCGCTTGGTGGAGGCGGATCAAGCCGTACGAATCCGCGAACTGGAGCTGCTGAGGCTGTGTTGCGCCGTGCTGGAATTGCCCTTTCCCGTCATCCAGGCACAGCTTTCTCGCGGCGAGGACAGGCCGCTGCCACTACCTCACCGCTCGACCGCTCCTGGCCGGTCCAGCTGAGCGATCAGTCCCGGTAGAGGGCATCGCGGATGGCGTCGGGAAAGGGGCCACTCATGCCGGCGATCGCCGTGTTGGTGAGGATCACCACGCTCAGCTCGCGCGCCGGATCGATGAACCAGGCGTTGCCGTAGACCCCGCCCCATTGCAGGGTACCGGGCGTCTGCGGCGTCTTCGCCAGCCGGGCATCGCGCAGCACCGCCGCGCCCAGGCTGAAGCCCCAGCCTGGCGCGTCGTCGCGTTGCAGCCCGGGGATCTGGTCTTCCATGAACAGACGCTGGCTGGTCGGGGTGAGCAGCCGGCCCTGGCGCAGCGCCTCCAGAAAGGCCAGGTAGTCTCCCGCACTGCCCTGCATGCCGCCGCCGCCCGAGGGAAAGGCCGTGGCCGAAAGTGCCCGCGCCGGGGAATAGAGGATGCCGCCCTTGGGCAGGGGCAGCAGATAGGGCTCGCTCATGGGCTCCGGGCGTGGATAGCCGTCGCGATAGGCCGTGGCCAGGCGGCTGGGCTCGCTGACGTGAAAGCTCAGGTCGTGCAGGTCGAGCGGTGCCGCCACCTGCTGCTGGACGACCTGAGGCAAGGGCAGGCCGGTCGCGGCTTCCAGCACGCCGCCCAGGACATCCAGCCCGAGGGAGTAGCGCCACTGGGTACCTGGCTTGAAGTCCAACGGTACGCCGGCGAGGCGCCGCAGGTTTTCTTCCAGAGTCAGGGGGGCGCCATCCAGGCCGTCGGATACCCCGGCGCGGTGATAGGGACCGTCCTGGTCTTCGCCGAAGCCGTAGTGCAGGCCCGCGGTGTGGCTGAGGAGCTGGGCCAGCGTGGGCACGGCTGGAGTGCCATCGGCCAGGTGCGGGGTGAAGTAGGGCAGGTAGCGACTGACCGGCGCCTGCAGATCCAGGCGCCCCTGATCCGCCAGGCGCAGCGCCGTCACCGCCACCAGCGGTTTGGTCAGGGAGGCAAAGCGAAACAGCTGGTCTTCCTGCATCGGCCGCTGCGCGTCCCGATCGGCGAATCCCGCCGCGCGGTGATACACCACCCGGCCCTGACGGGCGACCATGACCACGGTACCGACGATGCGCTGTTGGGCGATGGCGCGCTCCAGGATCGGATCCAGCCGCGCGGCGAGGGCGGCTTCCTCGGCCTGGACGAGGGGAGCGCTCAGGCCGAGACCGAGGGCGCTGGCGAGCAGTAGGGAGGACATCTGGTTTAAGCTCCTGGCGAAACGCCGGTGACTGGCAAAGAAGGAATCCTCGCATGATTCGCGACATTTTGAAGATGGGTGATCCCCGGCTGCTGCGGGTGGCGCCGCCGATAGCCGCCGAGCGCCTCGGCTCGGCGGAGCTGCAGGCGTTGATCCAGGACATGTTCGATACCATGGCCGCCGCGGGTGGCGTGGGTCTTGCCGCCCCGCAGATCGGTGAGGACCTGCAGCTGATGGTCTTTGGCTTCGAGCGCAATGCCCGCTATCCCGAGGCGCCGCCGGTACCGCTGCAGGTACTGATCAATCCGCGCATTGAGGTCCTTGATGCCAGCGAAGAACTGGGCTGGGAAGGCTGCCTGTCGATCCCCGGGCTGCGCGGCGAGGTACCGCGGCCGCGGCGAATCCGTTATCGAGGCGTGGATGGCGCGGGCAACCTGGTGGACCAGCAGGCCGAAGGCTTCCATGCGCGGGTGGTGCTGCACGAGTACGATCACCTGATCGGTCGGCTCTATCCCTCGCGGATTCAGGACTTCGCCCGCTTCGGCTTTACCGAGGTGCTGTTCCCCGAGTTGACGCCGGCCGCCCAGCGCTAGGCTTGGATCGCGTCCAGCTGCGCCCGGACGGCTGCCGCCAACTGGGCGAAGGGTACCGCTCCATCCAGAGCCCGCGCCTGTTCGATGGGCGCCTGCGCGGAACGCAGCAGCAGCGTCGGTACGGCCGTGATGCCCAGGGCTTCGGCGCGATCCTCGGCGTGCAGCACCACGTCGGTGTGGTCACCGCGCGCCAGGCTGGCCTGCAAGGCTTCGCCATCGAGACCGCTGCGGCGCGCCAGATCGATCAGCACCTCCCGCTCGCCGATATCGCGCCCCTCTTCGAAGAAGGCCTGGAAGACCGCCGTATGGAAGGCGTCGAAGCGGTCGTGGTCGCGGGCGAATTCCGCTGCTTCCAGGGCCAGACGGCTGCGCGGCTGGACCGGTGGTAGCCGCAGCACCATGCCGTATTCCGCCGCCATGGGATAGACCGCCCGGTCCCAGGTCCGGCGCAGATAATCCCCGGCGGGATCCAGGGTGGGCGTGGGTTCGGGGCGCAATTCGAAGGCATGCCACTCGATGGCCAGTTGATCGCCGAATTCCTCCTGCAGGCGCGCCAGCTGGGGCAGCTCCAGGTAGCAGAAGGGGCAGACGTAGTCGCTCCAGACATCCAGACGAACGCGCGGGGTGGCGGTCATGGCAGTGCTCCGGAAGGGCGTGGTGTCCGTCGGACCGCACCTGGGCGCGGATGTTCGCTGAACGGGTCGATATCCTCCGTGACGTGGCAACCAGCCAGGCGCTGCTGCCTTGGCGAGGTAACGGCCTGCGCGGCGGGCCTCTTCATATCTGGAAACGCAATTGTCCCGGGCCTATTACGTGAAATGGGCGGCGATCCGCGCTCTAGAGGCTTGCCTTGAACCTGTTTTCGACCCCAGGTTCCTATGGCTGCATCCCTCCTTTCTCGCGCTAAGGACTATCACCTTGGGTTTTTTCACCAGCAAAATGACCTTCCTTCGGCAAACCTTCACCTACGTTGGCTGGTCGGTGTTCTGGCTGCTGCTGTGGGACATCGCCGTTACCGTCGACTACATGATTTTCGTCGACAATCGGGCGCAGCTGCCCAACATTCCACTGACCCTGATCGGCTCGGCGCTGATCGTGCTGACCAGCTTTCGCAATACCAGTGCCTACCAGCGCTGGTGGGAGGCGCGCACCCTCTGGGGCGGCATGGTCAATAGCTCGCGTAGCTTCGCCCGCCAAGCGCTGACGCTCATCGACGACGGCGACGAACATTTCAACGCGATCAAGACGGTGCTCATCGAGCGTCACCTCGCCTATGTCCGCTGCCTGGCCTGCCAGCTCAGCGGCGATTCGTTGCCCAAGGAGGTGCGCACCTACCTGGGCAAGGAGGAGTGGGCGATGCGCAAGGAGACCAACAACTTCGCCAACGCCATCCTCAGCGGTTCCTCCAGCCTGATCGCCCTGGAATACCGCGCCGGTCGCCTGGACAGCATCCGTCTGGAGCGCCTGGAAGCCACCTTCGTCGACATGTCCAACTGGCAGGGCGGCATGGAGCGCATCGCCAATACCCCCTTGCCCTATCCCTATGTGAATTTCCCGCGGCTGTTCATCTTCCTGTTCTGCGTGCTGATGCCCATCGGCCTGGTGGAAAGCCTGGAGTGGTATACGCCGCTGGCCTCTACCGTGGTGGGCTTCATCTTCCTGGCCATGGAAAAGGTCGGCACCGATCTGCAGAATCCCTTCCAGCGCAGTCGTCACCAGATCACCATGGGTACCATCTGCAACACCATCGAAGGCAACCTGCGCACCATGCTGCGCGATGCCCGCGGGGGTTATGCTTCGGTCAGCGAGATCGTGCGGGATTCGCGGCTGAATTCGCCGGAAAAGGACCCCGTCTGAGCAAGACCCGGCCCTGGCGATTGCCAGGACCGGGGTAGGCCTTACTTGAAGTCCCACTGCATCTGCGCGGGTATGCTGATGTCCCGCGAGGAATGCACGCAGACATCCAGATAATCGGTGAAGCGCGGTGGGGCGGCGATGCCTTCGTCGAGCAGCCGCTGGTTGTCGAACAGATAATTCAGATCGGCGAAGCCGCCGTACAGCTTGAGCGCGCGCAGCACCAGGCGTGGATTGGCCGGGCCGATGCGTTCGTTGAAGTCGGCGGCGAGTTCCTTGAGATCGGCGCTGTCCACCTGGCGATAGCGCTCGCCCACCGGGGCGTCGCCCATGGCGCCGGCATAGGCCTCGTCGATTTCGCCGAAGGTGCAGGCACCCGCATTGCCCGCCGAGATGTGGTAAAGGCTGTGGTTCAGCTTGGGCTTGAGCGCCAGCTCCACCAGGGCTTCGGCGCAGTAGTCCACCGGAATGACATCGATCTGCTCATCCAGACCGCAGGTGAAGCGCTCCAGCGCGAAGCCCATGCGGAACACCCAGAAGATGCTGCCCGAGGCCTTGCAGCCCGAGCGACGGTGACCCACGACGATGGAAGGACGCGCCACCACCAGCGGCAGCAGCGGCAATTCGTTACGCAGCTTGAGTTCGATGGCGGCCTTGGAGGCGGTGTAGTCCACCAGCTGCTGTTCGGGTTCGGGGAAGTCCCAGGTCTCGGCGACCGGTGACTGGCGCTGCGGGCCGCAGGCCATGGCGGTGCTGACGTGCAGGAAGCGCTTCAGCCGCCGGGACTGGGCGCAGGCCTCGGCCAGGGCGAAGGTGCCCTCGACATTGACCGGCCAGATTTTCGGATTGCGCGAGAAGGAGGCCACTGCCGCACAGTTGATGACCTCGTCCAGCGCCAGCAGTTGCGGTTTGGCGGCCTCGATCCAATGGGTGTCCAGCAGATCACCGCAGAGGATCTGCTCGGGTTTGAGCAGTGCCGCCAGGCGCTCGTCGACGTCATGGACGCGCAGATTCTGCAGCAGCCGCTCCAGACCTTCCGCCGGAGTGGCCGCCCGGACCAGGAATTGCAGCCCCTCGACATGTCCCAGCTCCAGCAGGCGCAGGGTAACGGCGCCGCCGAGAAAGCCGGTGGCACCGGTGACGAGAATGCGGCGCGGTGCGGCGGTGAAGTGAATGGCAGAGACGGGAAGCGACATGGCGAAGGCCCTGGTTGGCGAAACGTGGGCGTACCTTAAGGCCCGACGCTGAAGGATTTATTAAGGCCAGGGAACCCCTCAAGGCTGGCGTCTTTCTAGATGCTTGCCGTTACCGACCGATACCTGCCTGGAGACCCCTATGGAACTTCCCGTTCACGATCTGACGACCCTTTTCGAGCAACTGGGCCTGGATTCCGATCCGGCTGCCATCGATGCTTTCATCGCCAGCCATTCCCCGCTGCCCGACGAGGTGAAGGTCTCGGAAGCCGATTTCTGGTCACCGTCGCAAAAGGCGTTCCTCAAGGACGAGATCATGGAAGATGCCGATTGGGCACCGATCGTCGACGAGCTGAACGTCCGCCTGCATCGCCATGACTAACGTACAGGGCCGAACCCTTTCGGCCCTGTAGTCCTTCTCTTTCCGCGTCTGGAGATTTGCCATGAACGCCGTCCATGCCCAACAGCAGCCGAACGATCCGCCCGTCGCCGACGATGAAGACGAGGTAAGCGAAGAGCAGCTCGACGAATCCGTCGAGGAAACCTTTCCTGCAAGCGATCCCATTTCGCCTTGATGATTTCCTGGCGCCGTTTCGACGGCGCTGGTCCTACCCCTGATCCTACTTTCTTGCACATTCGTCGTGCCATCTCCCTGTGCTGACCAGCCATTCACCTCGCGACTGCTAAGGTAACCGCGTCGCGCACGCAGCGTGACCGGGGTCGCGCAGGCGATCCGATGGATCGTTCAACGCAGGGAATTCCATGATCAAGACCTTCTTCGCCACCCTGGCCGGCTCGCTTATCGCCTTGGCCATGCCCTTCGCTGTGGCCGAGCCGATCGTCATCAAGTTCGCCCATGTGGTGACGGACGATACGCCCAAGGGCCGTGGTGCCCTGCAATTCCAGAAGCTGGTGCAGGAGCGACTGGCCGGCCAGGTCAAGGTGGAGGTCTATCCCAATTCCAGCCTGGTGGGCGACGCCGACGAACTGGAAGCCCTGCGCAGCAACAAGGTCCAACTGCTGGCACCCTCGGTTTCCAAGCTCAACGCCCTGGCCAAACCACTCAGGGTCTACGATCTGCCCTTCCTGTTCGACAACATCGAGGCGGTCAAGCGCTTCCAGCGCCGCGACAAGAGCCGCGAACTGCTGGGCAGCCTGGTCAGCCACAACATCACCGGATTAGGCTACTGGAACAACGGCGGCCGCCAGCTCTCGGCCACGCGGGAAATCCACACTCCCGCCGATCTCAAGGGGCTGACCTTCCGCGTCGAATCCTCCGAGGTGCTGGCCGCCTACTACCAGCAACTGGGTGCCGAGGCGGTCAAGCTGCCGTTCGCCCAGGTCTACGACGCCCTCCGGACCGGCAAGGTGCAGGGAGCGGAGAATCCCTGGTCGAACCTGCTGGGACAGAAGATCAACAGCGTGCAGCCCTATATCGTCGAGGACAACCACAGCTTCCTCACCTATATGCTCATCACCAACACCACCTTCTGGAATGGCCTGCCGTTCCAGATCCGCAGCGAGCTGGAGGCCATCCTCGACGAAGTGACCCAGTCGGTGAACCGCGATGCCGAAGCCATCAACGCCAAGGCGCGCGAACGGGTGGTCGCGGCCAATACCAGCAGGATCCTGGTACCGACGCCTGCCGAGCGGGAAGCCTGGCGCACGGCCGTGGCGCCGTTGCTCAAGAGGTACGAAAGCGAAGTAGGCAGCGACGTCCTGCGCGCCGCCGAGGCCGCCAATCGGCGTTGAGATTGCACGGGCGTCCACCCTGGATTTGCGGCAAACTGGCACGGCTTCATCCTGACAACAAGAGGAATAGCCGTGCAGCACGCGGTCATCAGCGGTAGTGGGCTCTATACGCCGCCCGAAAGCATTTCCAACGACGAGCTGGTTGCGTCCTTCAACCAGTGGGCTGGCCAGTGGAATGCCGAGCATGCCGACGCCATCGCCCAAGGCAGTCTGGCGCCCCAGCCGGAATCCAGCGCCGCCTTCATCGAGAAGGCCTCCGGCATCCGCAGCCGCCATGTGGTCGACAAGGCCGGTATCCTCGATCCGGCGCGCATGGTGCCGCGCATTCCCGAGCGTTCCAACGACGAGCCCTCGATCCTCTGCGAGATGGGCGTCGCCGCGGCGCGCGAGGCGCTGGAACGGGCAGGGCGGACCGCCGCCGACATCGACGGTGTCATCGTCGCCTGCTCCAACCTGCAGCGGCCCTATCCGGCAGTGGCCATCGAGGTCCAGGCCGCGTTGGGCATCCAGGGCTACGGCTTCGACATGAACGTCGCCTGCTCCTCGGCCACCTTCGGCCTGCAGACGGCGGCCAACGCCGTGCAACTGGGCCAGGCGCGGGCACTGCTGGTGATAGATCCGGAGATCTGCACCGGGCACCTGAACTTCCGCGACCGCGACAGCCACTTCATCTTCGGCGATGCCGCCACCGCCCTGGTGGTGGAACGCGCCGACCAGGCGACCTCGGCTCACCGCTACGAAATCCTCGGCACCCGGCTGTTCACCCAGTTCTCCAATAACATCCGCAACAACTTCGGCTTCCTCAACCGCGCGGCGGAGGAGGGCATGACCCACCCGGACAAGCTGTTCGTCCAGGAAGGGCGCAAGGTGTTCAAGGAGGTCTGCCCGCTGGTGGCCGAACTGATCGCCAACCACCTCGCCGAGCTGGATATCCCCGTCGAGCGGGTCTCGCGCTTCTGGCTGCACCAGGCCAACCTGGCGATGAACCACCTCATCGTCAAGCGCCTGCTGGGGCGCGAACCCGAGCCTGGCGAGGCGCCGGTCATCCTGGATACCTACGGCAACACCAGCTCGGCCGGCTCGGTCATCGCCCTGCATCTGCACCACGAGGATCTGGCCAGTGGCAGTCTGGGGGTGCTCAGCTCCTTCGGCGCCGGTTACTCCATCGGCAGCGTGGTCCTGCGCAAGGTCTGATCGACGGCAGGAGTCTTCCCGGGAGGACCGTTGTCGGACCTGGGAAGACCTCTCGAGAAAGGAAGACCCCGTGTCGCCAGGAAGCCTGCTCCGGGTGCAATTGCGCCAGCTGCGCCCCACCCAGCCCGCGATCGGTCATGACCAGGTGCTGTACAAGCTTGGCAAGTACGCCTGCGACCGACGCAAGCTGTTCGACGACTACTGCGAAGCCAACGGCCAGCATCTGAGTGGCGGTTTTCAGCCGAGCACCAGTCTGCGCTCGGCCGGCGACGCCCTGGGCGTCAAGCCACCCGGCACCTATCCAGACGAAATGAAGACCGTGGTCATCGGCCCCGGACAGCAGCTCTACCTTACCGATGGTCACCACACCTTTTCCGCCTTCTGGGAACACCCCGGCGGTGGCGCCGAGACCTCGGTGTGGGTCAGGGTCACCGACGATTTCAGCGGCGCGGCGAGCATGGCCGAGTTCTGGATTCGCCTGCTCGACGAGCGCAAGGCCTGGCTCAAGGACCCCCAGGGGCGTCCGATCCTGCCCGAACAGCTGCCCGAATCCCTGGGGCTCACCGCCATGGCCGACGATCCCTACCGCGCCCTAGTGTATTTCACCCGCCAGATCGGCTACGACAAGCCGCGTACGCCGGATGGCCGGGTACTGCCCTCGGAATTCCTCGAATTCTACTGGGCCGAATGGCTGCGCATGCTGCTGCCCTTGCAAGGCTATGACCTGAATGATCGCAAGAGCTACGCCAAGGCCGTGGAGCAGGCGGCCCGGCTGATGGTGGCCAATCCCGGCATGCTGATCGGCAGCTCGGGGCGTACGGCGCTGGAGATGGGCGGCTACCGCGCCCTGGACAAGAAGGTCCTGCGCAAGCTCTCCGCCAGCGATGGCAAGTTCACCTACCTGCTGGCAGCCCGCGCCCAGCGTGCGGCCCTGGCGCGGGCGATCTGACCCTTTTCCGGCTTAAGTGTCTGTTACTAGCAGGTTTTTTTCTGATTGGTGTTGACAGGGGAGGCCGGGCCTCTTAACATGCGCCCCGTCCTGACCGACGGGGCTATAGCTCAGCTGGGAGAGCGCTTGCATGGCATGCAAGAGGTCGACGGTTCGATCCCGTCTAGCTCCACCAAATTTCGGTTTCGCCCTCGGGGGAAATCGGTAG
>NZ_ANBZ01000076.1:0-57962 GCF_000316965.1 Pseudomonas sp. 313 | reverse complement strand
TTTCAGGACAGGTCAACAGGTTATTCCAAGAAACTTTCAGCAGAGACCAAAAAGGCCCACAGAAAGCGACCTGTCACCTGTGCGAGGTAAGATGCGGGCAGACGATGTTTCGAGGACTGCATGACTTCCATCCTGGCTCGCTACCGAAAACAGCTGAGGAATACGCTTGGCGATTGGTTTCCCCGGACCACGCTCTTCCTTAAAGGAGAGCCACCTATTAATGGAGACACCAAGCCAGGCAGCCGCAAGAAGGCAGAGCCGGCCCAAGCCCCCAAGCGCCAGGCCGAGCCGAAGGCCGCCAGCAAAGGTGCAAAAAGGGAGCAATCGACCGTCCAGCCCCCCACCACTACCCCCTCCCCCACCGCCCTCTATGGTCCCGTCTTCACCGTGAAGCGCGCTCAGGAGCAGCGGATGAAGATGCGTGTCGAGCAGGCCGTTACCCAGGGCATCATCCAGCCACCGTCGCCGGAACAATGGAAGATGATCCTGGCTCGCGCCCCGGCGACGCGGATCTTCGCGGGTGCCGGTTCGGGCAAGACCACGACACTGGTACTGCGGGTGGTGTTCATGCTGTGCCACCTCGAGATCCCGCGCGAGCAACTCACCGTCATCTCCTTTACCAAGGCTTCCTGCGAAGAGTTGCGCGCGCAGCTCAAGCGCGTCCTGGCCTTCTGGGAGGTTCCGCTGAATGAAGAGGCGGCACGCGAACTGGTGAGAACCTTTCACTCGGCCCTGGCACAACTGGCGCGCTCAGAGCTGAGGGCGACGCAGTGGTTCGAGCAGTTGTCCACCCAATCGAAAGGTGAGGATGAACCGGATAACGGCATGCTGGCTGGCGCCACGCTGAACGAAGGCCAACGCCAGCTCCTGATACAGGCCTACGAGAATTGCTACCGCGAGGACGCCGGTTTTCGTCGTCGGGTTCATCTGTTGCTGGAACTGGCGGCGCCCAATGAGGAAGAGCCACCTGGCGCCCCGCCCTTGCAGCCCTTCGTCCTCAATGGCGAACGCCAACCACAACCGCTGCCCGACCTCTTCTATGGCCAGGCTTCATTCGCCGAGACCCTGGGACTGCGGGTCGGCTCCATAAAGAGCAACCAACTGGAATGCTCGACGCGGGACCGGATCTTTCTGGAGGCCATGCAGCAGTTCTGGCGCCACTTTGGCAAGTTGCTGAAGGAACAACGGCTGATCACCTTCAATACCGCCTTTGCCGTACTGACGGATCGCCTGGACAAGAAACCCAGTCGCGCCCTGATTGCCCGCCTGCAGCCCTTCACCCATTTGCTGATCGACGAATTCCAGGACATCTCGCCGCAGATCGCCCTCTGGCTGCAGCAGGTACAGCGCAGGCTCGCCGAGGAAAAAGTTGCGCCCTCGCTGATGGCTATCGGTGACGACTGGCAATCCATCTATGGCTGGCGGGGCAGCTCGCCGGAGTTGTTCATCCACTTCGATCGCTGGTTTCCAGGCCAGACGCCCAGCCAGACGCTGATGCTGGGGACCAACTACCGTTCTTCACCGGACATCGTGGCTGACGGTGAACGCATCCTGACCCAGGTGCGCCACAAGCAACCCAAGAAAACTAAGGCCTTCCGCGTTGCGGATGCCCAGGGACACGGGGTCAAGGTCGTACCCCAATTTGATATCGCTCGTCAGTTGGCTTCGTTGTTGGGCGAGATCGAGGCACAAAGGACCTATGCCGCGGAACGAGAGCGGCCGGAGCGCTGCGCGGTCATGGTAATGAGTCGTCTGAACGCGCCCTTGAAAGCCATCAACGAGCAGCTGGGCCGTCAGCCCGGAGTGCGGACCTGCACCATTCACCGAGCCAAGGGCCTGCAGGCCGAGGTGGCGATTGTGCTGGACGACGGCCAGCCTCAGCAGCCCCATCCGCTGCGCAATGCCCTCTATGCGGCCAGCGGGCATTTTCAGCAGAGCTATGACGCTGCCATGGCCGACGAAGCGCTGCGCCTGAGCTATGTGGCGGTGACCCGCGGGGTCAGCCGGGTGCTGTGGTACACCCGGCAGCCACGGGGGGCGGCGGCGATATTGGTGGGCTGAGTCAGATAGCGCGGCGGGTGCTGTCACCCGCCGTAGGAACGTGAGACGGCCGCTACTCGATCACGTCAAAATCCTTGAGGTGCTCTTCGGACAGCTCCAGGCCCAGGCCGGGCGTGTCGTCGTCCAGCTGCAGGTAGCCACCGACCGGCTGGGGTTCGCCCTTGAAGACGTAGTAGAAGAGTTCGTTGCCCACTTCCACGTCGAATACCGGGAAGAACTCGGCCATGGGCGAGGCGGTGCTGGCCATGGTCAGGTGGTAGTTGTGCATCTGGCCGGCGTGGGGGATGACCGGGACGGACCAGGCTTCGGCCAGGGCGTTGATCTTGCGCGCGGCGGTGATGCCGCCAACGCGGTTGGTGTCGTACTGGATGACGTCCACCGCGCGGCGTTCGAGCAGGTCCTTGAAACCGTAGGAGGTGAATTCGTGCTCGCCGCCGGATATGGGCATGATGCCCATCTTCTTGAGTTCGACGTAGCCCTCGATGTCATCGGCAATGACCGGCTCTTCCAGCCAGCGCGGTTCGAATTCGGCCAGTTTGGGCAGCATGCGGCGGGCGTATTCCAGGGTCCAGCCCATGTAGCACTCCAGCATGATGTCGATGTCGGGCCCGGCCAGTTCGCGCAAGGCGCGGACCTGTTCGATGTTACGCCGCATGCCGGCGGGGCCGTCCTTGGGGCCATAGCCAAATCTCATCTTGAGGGCGTCGAAGCCCTGGCTGAGATAGCCCTGGGCTTCTTCCAGGAACAGGTCCAGGTTGTCGTTGGCGTAGAGCTTGGACGCGTAGCAGGAAATCTTTTCCTTGGTACGGCCGCCCAGCAGCTTGAATACCGGCTTGTTCACGGCCTTGCCCATCAGGTCCCAGAGCGCCAGGTCGACCGCGGAGATGGCGGCCATGCCGATGCCCTTGCGGCCCCAGGCGTGGGTGCGGCGATACATCTTCTGCCAGAGGTATTCGTTATCGAAGGGATCCTGGCCCATGACGATGGGGGTCAGGTACAGATCGATAATCTCCTTGGCCACTCGCGGCGCCAGGGCGCAGTTGCCCAGACCGACCAGGCCGCTGTCGGTCTCGATCTCCACCACGAGCCAGCCGTGGAAGCGGAAGGAGCCCATGGCGTCGCCGCGCTCATAGAGGATGTCGGTGGCGTTGGTGCAGAAGTGCGCCTGGGGCGGGACGACCTTGCCTTTCCATTCGAAGACGCGGGTGCGGACGCTGGTGATTTTCATCGGACTTTCCTTTTTCGAGCATGAGTCAGGCCGGCCGGCTCCACGAGCCGGTTCGGCGAATTCAGGTAGCGCCTGGAGCGCCCCGGTAGCTATCAGTGGCGAGACGCGCCCAGGCGACAGGCGATCTCGAAGGCCTGACGGGTCGCGCCGACGTTGGCGCGGCCCTGGCCGGCGATGTCGAAGGCGGTACCGTGGGCGGGCGTGGCGATGGGAATGGGCAGGCCACCCTGCACCGTCACCCCGCGGGAAAAGCCCATCAGCTTGATCGCGATCTGGCCCTGGTCGTGGTACATGGTCACCACGGCGTCGAAGGCGCGGTTATCCCCCTGGACCTTGAGAAAGATGGTGTCCGCCGGATAGGGACCGTCGGCGGCGATGCCCAGCGCCTTGGCGCGCTCCACGGCCGGGCCGATGAGGTCGAGCTCCTCGCGGCCGAAGCTGCCGTTGTCGCCATTGTGGGGATTGAGGCCGCAGACACCGATGCGCGGCCGGGCCAAACCGCTGCGCTTGAGTTCATTGTCGATCAGCTCGATGGCTTCGATCACCCGTTCCTGGCTGAGCAGACCGGGGACGTCCTTGAGCGCGACATGGGAGGTCACCCGCGAGGTCCAGAGATCGTCCAGCACGTTGAATTCGCAGAACGGTCCCGTGTACCCCAGGCGCTCGGCGAACCAGTGCAACTCGTCGTTGTGGCCCAGGCCGGCAAGGTGCAGCGAGGTCTTGTTCAGCGGACCGAAGAGGATGGCATCGGTGTGGCCGGCCTCGGTCAGGTCCAGGGCGACGGCCAGGGTGTCCAGGCTGTAGCGACCACCGACGACGCTGGCTTCGCTACGGGGGAATGCACCCTCGGCGGCCCCGCGATAGGGATACAGCAGCGGCACGTCGTCCTGGAAGTCGAGGGCATCCAGGCTGTCGATGCGGCGATAGGGATACTCGCAACCGGCGATGCGCATGCCGGTGCGGGCTTCGTCCTCGTCGGCGATCAGCACCATCCGGGCACGACCGCGCACCTCGGGATCGGCCAGCAGGCGGGCGATGAGTTCGGGGCCGATACCGGCCGGGTCACCCAGCACCAGGGCCAGGCGGGGAAGCGTGGAATTGCTCATGCGGAAGTCCTCAGGTAGGGGTCCAGGCGGATGACGTCGGCCACCGGGCGATACAGACGCTGGGCGGTGTCATGGAAGAGTTGGCGTTGGGCCGTGATGGGCAAGTCGGCCACCAGGCGCTTGAAGCCGCCGAAGATGGTGGCGTAGCTGCCGCACAGGCGATCGACGGGAAAGTTGCTGGCGAACATGGCCCGCTCGGGACCGAAGACGGCGATGGCCTCGCGGACGATCCAGGCATTGTCCTCGGCGCGCCAGGGTTGGCCGGCGAGGCCCAGACCGGAGATCTTCAGCGCCACATTGGGCCATTCGGCCAGGCGGGCCAGGGCGGCGCGCCAGGCGGTCAGGCCTTCGGGACGGCGATCGGACGGCAGGCCAGTGTGGTTGAGGATCAACTGGATGGCCGGGAAGTCCCGCGCCAGGCGGCAGGCCTCGTCGAGATTCCACCAGGGCGTCTGCAGGTCGAAGTGCAGGCTGTGGCGCTGCAGTTCGGCGTAGCCCTGGCGCCAGCGGTCATCGCTCATCAGGGTGCGCTGGCTGCCGACCTCCTCCGGACGACCAGGACCGCCCGGTTTGTGTCTTACGCTACGCACCCGCGCGAAGGCGGCCTGGGCGGCGAGCAGCTCGGCGGCGTCTTCGGCATCCAGCCAGGCCTGAGCGACCATCGCGTTGGGTACGCCATGGCGGCGCGCCAGTTCGTGGACGTAGCGGGTCTCGCCCAGGGGATCGCGGGGATCCCACTCGGTCTCGACGTAGACGGTCTGGACCACGTCATGACCGGCCGCATCGGTGAAGTAGTGCTCGGGGAGGTAGTCGCCCTTGATGGCGCTGTAGTCGCCATAACGGAAGGGAATGGTTTCCGCGCCGGACAGCCAGGGGTGGAAGTTGCGCCGGGGCTCCCAGAAGTGGTGGTGAGCGTCGATGATGGGGCCGCTATAGCGCTCAGTCATGCTGCACCTCCCGCTGGTCCAGGACGATCAGCAGGGTGCCGATGATGAATAGGCCGGAGCAGAGGGCGAAGAAGCCCAGTACCGCCGGATAGCCACCCAGGTGCTGCAGCAGCAGGCCGACCAGAATGGGCACGGCGATACCACCCAGGCTACCGGCCAGGTTCATCACCCCGCCGATCAGACCCACCCGTGCCGGCGCCGCCAGCAGCGCCGGGAAGCTCCAATAGAGGCTGCCCCACATGAGGAAGAAGGCGGTGAGGGACAGCAGTGCCACGGCAGCGTAGGGATCGGTGAGGTGCGGCAGCAGCAGAAAGGCTACGAGGGCCACCAGGCCGGAGCAGGACAGTAGTCCCTTGGCGGCGAGGCCGCGGCGCACGCCCTTGCGCACCAGCAGGTCGCAGAGGAAGCCACCCACCAGCGAGCCCACGGCTCCGCAGAGGAAGATGACGAAGGTAGCGGCGCCGATGCCCTTGATGTCGAAGCCACGGGCCTGGGCCAGGTAGCTGGGCCCCCAGGTCAGCAGGCCGAAGAAGACCATGGCCCAGCTGGCGCGACCGATGAGGATGCCGGCCAGGGAGCGACGGGCGATGCCCAGGCCCCGGGCGCCTGCCTTGGCCGCCTGGGCCACCGAGGTGGTGCGGCCTTCGTTGATGCGTGCGAGTTCAGCGGCATTGACTCCGGGGTGGGTCGCCGGGTCGTCCCGGAGATAGCGCCAGGCGAGCCAGGCCATGGCCAGGGTGGCGATACCGGCGATGAAGAAAGCAGTGCGCCAGGAGCCGAAGACGGCGATCAGGTAGGCGATGAGTAGACCGCCCAGGGCCACGCCCAGGGGACCGCCGCAATCCATCAGCACCGCGCCCCGGCCACGTTCACTGGAGGCCAGCCAGAGCGAATTGAGCTTGCCACCGGCGGGGAACAGCGGTGCTTCGGCAGCGCCCAGGGCGACCCGGGCGAAGATCAGCGATAGGCCGCCGGTGGCGAAGGCGGCCAGGGTCTGGAATACGCCCCAGAGGCCGGTGGACCAGCCGATGACCCGGCGCGGACCGTAGCGATCGATCAGCCAGCCACCGGGAATCTGCAGGAGGGCGTACGCCCAGAAGAAGCTGCTGAGAATCAGCCCCTGGATGGCCGGCGTCAGCTGGAATTCGCGGGCGATGGTAGGCATGGCGATGGACAGGGAGACGCGGTCCACCAGGTTGATGACGGTGAGGCCGAAGATGATGGCGAAGATGCGCCAACGCACGCGGGAGGCCTGCAGGGCCGTGGGTATGGCGGCGGCTTCGTCGAGGTGGTTGGCGCGGGACGTCGAGAGCATGGCGTGACCCCTGATTATTGTTATGGGCGTTCAGCAGCCGGCTGGCGAGGTCGACTATCGGCTGCCAGTTCGATAACCGTCTAATCAAATCTGCACATAGGTGTATAGCCTGAGGATATAGGTGCCTTTCAGTGTTTCGCTGGAGAGCCCTTGGCGCCGAGGTCTCCGCACGCTCACCCGCTACGACATAACCTCAGGCTATCGGTGCATGCCTTTTTTTGAGTGGTCAGGATTGCCCGGGGCTGCGCACACTCGGTCCACCCAAAACAACGACAAGAAAGAGGTAGTCCCATGCGCAGCACCTCCCTGCTCGCCGCCCTCCCCCTGTGTCTGGCCGCTGCGGTGGCTCCCCTGGCCCAGGCCGCCTGGCAGCCCGATGGCAAGGTGGAGATCGTGGTCGCCGGTGGCCCCGGTGGCGGCACCGACCAACTCGGCCGGCTGATCCAGTCGATCATCACCCAGCACAAGCTGCTCGATGCCAGCACCGTGGTGATGAACAAGGGAGGCGGTAATGGCGCCGAGGCTTTTCTGGAGATGAAGCTGGCCAAGGGCGAGGCGGACAAGCTGGTCATCGCCACCAACAACGTCTATCTGCTGCCCCTGACCGCCAAGCTCGGCTACCAGTTGAGCGATCTCACCCCGGTGGCGGCCATCGCCGAGGATGACTTCATCCTCTGGAGCTACGCCGACGCGCCCTGGAAGGATGCCCGCGGCTACATCGACGCCATCAAGCAGGACCCGGCTGGCAAACGCATGGGTGGCAGCCAGTCGAAGGACGTCGACCAGACCCTGACCCTGCTGCTCAATCGCACCGAGGGCACCAAGCTCACCTACATCCCCTTCAAGAGCGGCAGCGAGGCGGCGACCCAGCTGGCTGGCAAGCACATCACCTCCAACGTCAACAATCCCAGCGAGAGCCTGAGCCAGTGGCGCGGTGGACAGGTAGTGCCGCTGTGCGTGTTCAGCCAGAGCCGCATGGCCTATACCGCCAAGGTCACCGAGACCCAGGCGTGGTCGGACGTACCCACCTGCAAGGAGCAGGGCCTGGGTATCGATCAATACCGCTTCCCGCGCACCGTGCTCTTGCCGGGCGGCGTCAGCGAGGAGCAGCGTGCCTTCTATGTGGAGCTCATGCGCAAAGTGAGTCAGACGCCCGAATTCAAGGCCTATATCGAGCGTAACGCCCTGGTGCCGACCTTCCTCGAAGGCCAGGCGCTGCAGGACTACATCGCCCAGGACACCGCCCGGGTCACCCCGGTGTTCGAGGCCGCAGGCTGGCTCAAGCGCTGATCGGCGCACCGACACAGGAGAGACGGCCATGGCCGGAGATTCCCTGATCACCACCCGCTGGGTGGAACTGGGCGTGGCGGCGTTCACCGCCGGCCTCGGTGGCATCGTGATGATGGGCAGTCTGGAGCAGGGTATCGGCTGGGGCGATGCCGGCCCCGAGCCGGGCTACTTCCCCTTCTACATCGGCCTGCTGCTTGCCCTGGCCAGCCTGGCCACGGCGCTGCAGACCCTGTGGCGCTGGCAGGCGCTGCGCACGGGCTTCGTCGAGCGCGCCGCCTTCGGCCAGGTGCTGCGGGTATTCCTGCCGATGCTGGCCTTCGTCGTCGCCCTGCCCCTGCTGGGCCTCTATGTCACGGCCTTTTTGTTCATCGCCTGGTTCATGGCGCGCGATCGCCAGCGGCAAAGGCGCTACGGCGCCTGGCAGATCCTCGCCACCGCCGGCGGCGTGAGCCTCGCCAGCTATCTGATCTTCGCCCTCTGGTTCAAGGTGCCACTGGATGCCGGCCCCCTGGCCGACCTCGCCCGCCTGCTGAGGAGCCTGTCATGAGCGAATTCGATTCCTTGATGCACGGGATGGGCCTGATCCTGTCCTTCCATCACATCGCCCTGATGGTGATCGGTGTGCTGCTCGGCATCCTGGTCGGGGTGCTGCCCGGCCTGGGCGCGCCCAATGGCGTCGCCCTGCTGCTGCCGCTGACCTTCACCATGAGCCCGACCTCGGCCATCATCCTGCTCTCCTGCATGTACTGGGGCGCGCTGTTCGGCGGCTCCATCACCTCTATCCTGTTCAACATCCCGGGCGAACCCTCATCGGTAGCCACCACCTTCGACGGCTACCCACTGGCGCGCCAGGGCCGTGCTGGCGAGGCCCTCACCGCGGCCTTCACCTCGGCGCTGCTGGGCGCCTTGGTCGGGGTGCTGCTACTGACCTTCCTCTCCAGCCGCATCGCCGCCTTCGCCATGGAATTCAGCTCGCCGGAGTTCTTTGCCGTCTATCTGCTGGCCTTCTGCACCTTCATCGGCATGAGCAAGAATCCGCCGCTGAAGACGGTGGCGGCCATGATGATCGGCTTCGCCATGGCCGCGGTAGGCATGGATACCGTCTCCGGCAATCTGCGCCTGACCTTCGATCAACCGGCGCTGCTCTCGGGTATCAGCTTCGAGGTGGCGGTGATCGGCCTGTTCGGCATCGGCGAGATCATCTGCACGGTGGAGGAAGGCCTGGTCTTTCGCGGCGAGCAGGCGCGCATCACCCTGCGTACGGTGCTCGCCACCTGGAAGCAATTGCCGCGCTACTGGCTGACCTGGCTGCGCAGCGCCCTGGTCGGCTGCTGGATGGGCGTGACCCCGGGCGGCCCTACCGCCGCCTCCTTCATGAGCTATAGCCTGGCGCGGCGCTTCTCGAAGAATCGCGAGGGCTTCGGCAAGGGCGAACTGGAGGGGGTGATAGCGCCGGAGACCGCCGATCATAGTGCCGGTACCAGTGCCCTGCTGCCCATGCTGACCCTGGGTATCCCCGGTTCGGCCACCGCCGCGGTGATGCTCGGCGGCCTGATGATCTGGGGCCTGCACCCGGGGCCGACCTTGTTCGCCGAACAGCACGACTTCGTCTGGAGCCTGATCGCCAGCATGTACCTGGGCAACGTGGTCAGCCTGATCGTGGTGCTGGCGACGGTGCCACTGTTCGCCGCCATCCTGCGCATTCCCTTCTGCATCATTGCGCCCATCATCTTCACCGTCTGCGTGATCGGCGCCTATTCGGTGCACAACAGTCTGTTCGACGTCTGGCTGATGCTCGGCTTCGGCGTCCTTGGCTATGCCTTCAAGAAGCTCGGCTATCCCATCGCCCCCTTGGTGCTGGCGGCGGTGCTGGGCGACAAGGCCGAAGACGCCTTTCGCCAGTCGATGCTGTTCTCCGACGGCCAACTGGGCATCTTCTGGTCCAATCCCCTGGTGGGCAGCCTGACCACCGCGGCGCTGCTGATGCTCTGCTGGCCGCTGCTGGCGCGCGGACTGCAGGCCCTACGCCCAGGCCAGCCGCGGGTCAAGGTACGGCCCTCGTGAATGCCCCGGCCTGGCGCGGACGCACCCCAGCTGCGCCGGGCCCGGGCTCATGCGCTACCCTAGCGGGCTCCCCTGCCCCAAGGTCCGCCAGCATGACGCGCATTCCCGATGCCCACACCATCCACAGCCGTCTGCGCCTGCGCCAGTTGCGGCTGGTGCTGGCACTGGCGGAATTCGGCTCCCTGCGCCGCGCCGCCGACGACATCGGCATGACCCAGCCGGCCGCCACCAAGATGCTCCACGAGATCGAGAGCCTGCTGGGCGTGGGGCTGTTCGAGCGGCTGCCACGGGGCATGCGCGCCACGGCCTTCGGCGAGACGGTGATCTACTACGCGCGCATGGTCTTCGCCGAGCTGTCGGGCATGCGCGAGGAGCTGGTCGCGCTGGAATCGGGCAATCTCGGCCGGGTCGCGGTGGGCGCCATTCCGGCGCTGGCTTCGGGGCTGCTGACCCGCACCATCGCCACCCTTAAGCAGAGTCATCCGCGGCTGTCCATGTCGATCCAGGTGGATACCAGCGATGTGCTGGTCCAGGCGCTTTTGCAGGACCAGCTGGACGTGGTGCTGGGGCGCATTCCCACCGGCGCCCGCGCCGAGGAGCTGCTGTTCGACAGCCTGGGCGAAGAGGTGCTCTGCGTGATCGCCGGCGCGCAGAACCCCCTGGCCCAGGCCACGCACCTGACCTGGGGCGAGTTGCAGGAGCACACCTGGGTGCTGCAGCAGCACCCCAGTCCGATGCGCGCCATCATCAACCAGGCCTTTCACGACGCCCGGGTCGATATTCCCGGCAGCATCGTCGAGACCACCTCCATCATGACCCTGCTGGCACTGCTGCAGCAGACCGACATGCTCGGGGTGACCCCGCTGTCAGTGGTCAACGACTACCCTGGTCGCCACCTCCTGGCGGTGCTGCCCATCGCCTTCGAACCCCGGCTGCCGCCCTACGGGCTGATCCGGCGCCGGCATCGGGTGCAGTCGTCGGCCATGCAGACCTTCATGGCCACGGTGCGCACCGAGCATGGCCGGTTGCGCCAGGACGACGCCTAAGCACCTTGGCCGCGGATTGCTGCTGGCTCCCAGCTTGGGCATAGTGAAGCGGCCTGCCAGACGCCGGAGCCAACCACCATGCTCGCCTTGTCGCTTCTCGCCTACACTGCTTCCCGCCGGGGCCGCCCATGACCCAGCGCATCATGCTGCTCACCGGCGCCAGCCGCGGGATCGGTCATGCCACCGTCAAGCTGTTCCGCAACCTGGGCTGGCGGCTGCTCACCGTTTCCCGCCAGCCGTTTTCCGCAGAGTGCGCCTGGCCGGAAGCCCGCGATGCGCACATCCAGGCCGATCTCGCCGACCTTTCCCAGATCGACCGCCTGGTCGCCACTGTCCGCGAGCGCCTGCCCAGTGGCAAGCTGCACGCCCTGGTGAACAACGCCGGCATCTCACCCAAGGGGCCCGATGGCAGCCGCCTCGGGGTATTGGCTTCCGATGCCGACACCTGGACCCAGGTGCTCAACGTCAACCTGGTGTCCACCGCCCTGCTCGCGCGCGCCCTGTTGCCGGAGCTGGAAGCGGCCCAGGGCAGCATCGTCAACGTCACCTCCATCGCGGGCTCCCGGGTGCATCCCTTCGCGGGCGTGGCCTATGCCGCCTCCAAGGCGGGCCTCGCCGCGCTGACCCGCGAACTGGCCCATGAATTCGGTCCCCGGGGCGTGCGCGCCAACGCCATAGCGCCCGGCGAGATCGCCACCTCCATCCTTTCGCCCGGTACCGACGGCTTGGTGGAAGCCGAAGTCCCACTCAAGCGCCTGGGCACTCCCGACGAAGTCGCCGAGACCATCTACTTCCTCTGCAGCGAACGCTCCTGCTACATCAACGGCGCCGAAATCCATATCAATGGCGGTCAACACGTCTAGGCGGCGCCCGCCTCTGAAGCCTGCCCGCACAGACTGGGAACGGGCAGTCAGGCCACCACCATCAACGTTCCGGGTGGCGCTTCAGCGCCAGGCAGAGACGCCTTCTTAACGTGCCGTTAATGTTATGTTATAACGTGTATATACATCCCGATGCCCATATCACAGGGATGCATCCGTCCTACGACTTCTTCTACCCGTGATGACCATGACGACCCAAGCCAGCCTTTCCAACCAGAAACTCCCCGTCACCGTACTGTCCGGCTTTCTCGGCGCCGGCAAGACTACGCTGCTCAACCATATTCTCAATAACCGCGAAGGCCGCCGGGTGGCGGTCATCGTCAACGACATGTCCGAGGTCAACATCGACGCCGCCCTGGTCCGCGACGGCGGCGCCGAGCTGTCGCGCACCGAGGAAAAGCTGGTCGAGATGAGCAACGGCTGCATCTGCTGCACCCTGCGTGAAGATCTGCTGCTCGAGGTGGAGCGGCTCGCCCAGGACGGCCGCTTCGATCAGCTGGTCATCGAATCCACCGGTATCTCCGAGCCGCTCCCGGTGGCCGAGACCTTCACCTTCGCCGGTGAAGACGGTCGCTGCCTCGGTGACGTCGCCCAGCTCGACACCCTGGTCACCGTGGTGGACGCCTTCAACTTCCTGCGCGACTACGCCTCCAGCGACTCCCTAGAGTCCCGTGGCGAGTCTCTCGGCGAGGAAGACGAACGTACCGTGGTCGACCTGCTGATCGAGCAGATCGAATTCTGCGACGTCCTGGTGGTGAACAAGCTGGACCTGGTCGAACCGGCCGAACGCGATCGCCTGCTGGCCATCCTGCGCAGCCTCAATCCTCGCGCGCGGCTGGAATTGGCGAGCTTCGGCGCCGTCCCCCTGGAGCGGGTGCTGCAGACCGGTCTCTTCGACTTCGACGAAGCCGCCAAGGCGCCGGGCTGGCTGCAGGAGCTGCGCGGCGAGCACACCCCCGAGACCGAGGCGTACGGCATCGCAAGCTTCGTCTACCAGGCGCGTCGCCCTTTTCATCCCGAGCGCTTCTTCGCCCTGGTCGAGCAGGAATGGCCAGGCGTGGTCCGTTCCAAGGGCTACTTCTGGCTGGCCAGCCATCCCGCCCATGCCGGCACCTGGTCCCAGGCCGGCGCCGTCGCCCGCCATGGTGTCGCCGGGCGCTGGTGGGCCGCGGTACCGCCCGAGCAATGGCCCGACGATGAAGAAACCGTCGCCATCATCAAGGAGAAATGGCACGAGGGTGTCGGCGATGCCCGCCAGGAACTGGTCCTCATCGGCATGGATATGGACGAAGCCGCACTGCGTGCCCGCCTGGATGCCTGCCTGCTGACCGACACCGAACTCGCCGCTGGCCCCTCGGCCTGGATGCGCCTGCACAACCCCTTCAGCGACTGGCCCCCGGCCGCCGATCCCCACTGAGCCAAGCCCTGCCCATGAACGCCATCCTCCCCGACGTCTCCCTTAGCGAGACCGCCACCCTGCCCGCCGCCCTCGATTGGGTCGGCATGCAGGGCATCGACCTGCCCATCCGTCTCGGCGAAGGCGATCTCGACAGCTTCGTGCCTGCCAGGGCCGACGTTCAGGTCGATCTGCCCGCGGCCACCGCCAAGGGCATCCACATGTCCCGGCTCTACCGGTTACTGGACCGCCTGGGCGAGCCGCTCACGCCCGAACGCCTGCGCTCGCTGCTGGCTGACATGGTCACCAGCCACCGCAGCTGCGACTCCCGCGCCGCCCGGCTGCGCCTCGACTTCGCCCTGCTGGTTCGTCGCCCAGCCCTGGTGACCGCCGAGCTGAGCGGTTGGAAGCGCTATCCAGTGCGCCTGGAAGCCAGTTGGGTTGCCGGCGTCTTCCAGCTCAGCGCCCGCGTCCAAATTCCTTACTCATCCACCTGCCCCTGCTCCGCCTCCCTGGCCCGCCAACTGGTCGAACGGGCCTTTCTCGAAGAGCACGGGACCGCCGAGCACGTGGATCCGGTCACCGTCGCCAGCTGGCTACGCCGCCACGCCTCCCTGGCCACCCCGCACAGTCAGCGCAGCCTGGCACAGGTGCAGGTCAGCATTCCGGCAGGCGCCGTCGACCTCAACCTGCTGCCCTTGATCGACCAGTGCGAAAGGGCCCTGGGCACCCCGGTGCAAACCGCCGTCAAGCGCGCCGATGAACAGGCCTTCGCCGCCCTCAACGGCAGCAATCTGATGTTCGTCGAGGACGCCGCCCGCCGCCTGCTGGTGGCCCTGCGTGATAGCCACCAGGAAGTGCGCATCCACGTGCGCCATCTGGAGAGTCTGCACCCGCACGACGCCTCCGCCTGGGCCTCTAGCTCGCCCGCTTGACCAAGACGCTTCGGCAGCTCTCCTTTTCCAATGCCAGCTTTAGCGCTTTACTGCAAACGAAGCGGTCGCTTTGGTCGACCACTCCCGCTGTCTCGACTCAGGAGCGCCTCCGATGAAGTCACGCCTTACCGCAGCAACCCTGACCGTTTTGCTAAGCGTCCTCAGCACGGGGGTCGCGCTGGCCGAAAGCCCGCTGGAAAAGAGCGTCCGCCAGGACGGCCGTGACGTGAGCGAAGACGCGCGCCACGATCGGAAGGAAGTCGACAAGGGTGCGGCCCATGCCGCTGACGAAGCCGACCGCATCGATACCGAGCTGGACAAGGAACGCCACCGCGAAGACAAGAAGGCGGACAAGGAATACAAGAAGACGCTGTAACCCTCGCGGGCAGAGCCCAAGGACGGTCTTGTCCTCCGACTCTGCCCCTTCCCTTCACGCCCCACAGGCTGCGTGAATTTCAACCACTGAACGCAGGCAACCCTCTGGCCTGCCTACCCAACTGATGAGTGTGTCAGGGGCATCCGCCCGGCTGCAGAGCCCGGCAACCGACTCGCTCCCCCATAAATTTGGTGACCTGAATCACATTATTTTGGCATGAGGAGTCTGATGGCTTAGACTGCGCGCCTCTCGAAAAAGGAGTTTCGCATGAAGCCATCTCATCTCTTGTTCATCGCCTTCGCCACGCTGCAACTCGCCGGTTGCGCCATCGGCCAGAAGATCGACTACCGCCAGACCGCCCCGCAACTCAGCGTCAAGGCCGACAAGCCGGTTGCCGTCGCGGTACTCGATGAGCGTCCCTATGTGGTCGCCCAAGACAAGGACGCCACCTACGTCGGCAACATCCGCGGCCTCTACTACAATCCCTGGAGCGTCCGCACCTACAGCGGCAGCCCCCTTTCCGCCGACCTGCAGGACGCCGTGCAAAAGGCCCTGGCCCGCGCCGCCATAACCGCCATGCCCAGCCAGGCCAGCGACCGCGCGCCCCAGGGTCAGAAGCTGCTGGTGCTGAAACTGCGGGAATGGAAATCCGACGCCTACATGCGCGTCCGCTTCGACTATGACGTCATCACCCAGGTCCTCGACGACCAGGGCAAGGTGCTCGCCAGCGACGAGATCAAAGGCAGCGGCCCGACCAACAATGTCATCCTCTCGGGCACCCAGGTCCTGGCCAACGCCATCGATGCACCAGCCATCGCTGCCGCCCTGGCCAAGGGCAACACGCCCTGATTGGGACGCCGCACCTCGGCATGAAAAAGCCCGCTTCGCGCGGGCTTTTTCATGCCCACAGGTGCTGGGGCAAGATACGCAGCAGAGCGAATCGCACGGCCATCGAGACGAGCGCCAAGGCGCACGAAAGGTTTCAGCCAGGCTGCAGCGATCAGCGGCTACAGCCTGTCGGAGCAGGAAGACCGGGGTACAAAGTAGTCAGACAGGATCAGGCTAAACCAGTATTCAACCGCCCCGAACGCAACGCTCAGGCTGTGGATTGCGACATCGCGCTGGGCGACGCCTTACTGCAGTTACGGGCCTTGGTTGATCGTGAGAAGCCAACAACCTCCGCACTTCTGCCGCCTGCAGTTGTCAGACCACCTCATTCGACGTGACCCTGCTAGGCAAGCAACATGAATGCACCTGTGAAAGAACAGAAGGTGATCAATGCGATTGCCATAGGAACCTGCGTAGCAGCAATGGTCTTGCTGTTGAGCTTCGCTGAAGCCACAATCGCGGCCAATAGCTGGGTACCGCAGCCCAATACCGAAACTGAAAAGGATACTTCAGTTGCGCTATCAATTGACAAGGACAGTGACGCTCTTCGAGTCGAGGCCCCACGGCCGGCTAAATAGCGTCCCGCTTAAATCTGCACTCATTCGTCCGAGATCGCTCACCAGCGATCAGGGCCTACTGGCGCTCACCCTGGGCGCCATGTGTATTGGGCTGGCAACCATCTTCGTGGTGGCCATGGTAGCCGGCTGACGATGGTGCTTGACCAGGGTCGGTAGCTTCGGTGGGTAACCGATAGTTTGGCGATGCTTTGCACGCCCTGACTCAAGCCGTCCTGCCTGCTCATCTCACAAGGCAGTTTCCAACGATCGCACTCAGCTCAGCCCTCGCTCTCGTGCGGGGCCTGGGTTGCCGCGATGCCCAACCTCATCGGGGCGAGTGCTATAGAAGGTCAGGCCTCGGCGCTGTTCCGAAAGAACTTTGGAACTCCTCCTTTTCACTCGCCCAACCGGTCTTGAAATCCGACCCTGCAGACAGCAAAAAGCCCCGTAGGAACGGGGCTTCGAAGATGGCGGAAGCGCAGAGATTCGAACTCTGGGACCCTTGCGAGTCGGCGGTTTTCAAGACCGCTGCCTTAAACCACTCGGCCACACTTCCGTAAGAGGGGCGCATAGTACCTGATGGCAACACACTGTCAAACACTCGCAAGCGATCCTTAAGCAACATTTGCTATCTTCGGGGTCGTACGGTACATCACACCGTTAAATTAGCTTTGGAGTACACCATGAACGAGCGTCAATACGCCTACAACCCTGCCATCGCGCAACCGCGGGACGTCAGCCGTGTATTGCGCAACACCTACGCCCTGCTGGCCATGACCCTGGCATTCAGTGGCCTGGTTGCCTTCGTCTCGCAGCAGATGCGGCTACCCTACCCCAACATCTTCGTGGTACTGATCGGCTTCTACGGCCTGTTCTTCCTGACCATGAAGACCCGTAACAGCGGCTGGGGGCTGGTCAGCACCTTCGCCTTGACTGGCTTCATGGGCTACACCCTGGGCCCGATCCTGAACATGTACCTGGGTCTGCCCAACGGCGGCAGCGTGATCGCTTCGGCTGCCGGCATGACCGCCCTGGCCTTCTTCGGTCTGTCGGCCTACGCGCTGATCAGTCGCAAGGACATGAGCTTTCTCGGTGGCTTCCTGATGGCGGGCTTCTGGATCCTGCTGGGCGCCGTGGTGCTGTCCTTCTTCGTCCAGATCAGTGGTCTGCAACTGGCCATCAGCGCGGGCTTCGTGCTGTTCGCCGCCGCGGCCATCCTGTTCCAGACCAGCGCCATCGTGCACGGTGGTGAAGACAACTACATCATGGCTACCATCACCCTGTACGTCTCGATCTACAATATGTTCATCAGCTTGCTGCAGATCTTTGGATTCGCAAGCAATAACGATTGATCATCGGCGGTAGCCCAAGAGGCCCGCTTCGGCGGGCCTTTTTACATCCATGAAATTTGCCATCGTTATCCTTTCCCCACCCCAGGCGCCTTCGGCCCGTCGGGCCCTGCGCTTCTGTGAGGCACTGCTGGCCGGGGGTCATGAGCTGTCGCGACTTTTTCTCTATCGCGATGGCGTTCATAACGCCTCCCACGCCACCGTCAGTGGCCAGGACGAGTCGGATCTACCCGCTCGCTGGCGTGAGCTGATCGAACGTCACCAGATCGACGCCGTGGTCTGTATCGCCGCCGCCCTCAAACGTGGGCTGCTGGATGAAAACGAGGCACGGCGCTATGAACGTGAGGGCGCGGTGAACGTGCGGGCGCCCTGGCAGCTGTCCGGTCTGGGCCAACTGCATGAGGCGGTGCAGGACGCCGATCGCCTGCTCTGCTTTGGAGGCGACTAGCATGGCCAAGAGCACCCTCGTCATCTCCCGCCAGTCGGCACTGAGCGGCCCCGGTCCGCGCGAGGCCCTGGATATCGTGCTGGCCGGCGGTGCCTTCGAACTGCCCCTGGCGCTGCTGTTCGCCGGTCCTGGCGTGACCCAGTTGCTGGCAGCCGACAGCGCTGCCTTGGAGCAGAAGGATCTGAGTGCCAATCTCTCCGCGCTGCCGCTGTTCGGTGTCGAGGCCATCTACGCCGAAGCCACCGCCCTGCAACGTCTGGGCATCACGCCCGAGCAGTTGCCCGCCTGGGTGACGCTACTGCAGCCCGAAGCCCTGGCGGCGCTGATCCATGACCATGATCAGGTGATCTCCATTTGACTACTCTGCACCTGTTTTCCCGTTCGCCGCTGCTAGATGCCGACGCGCTAGATGGGCTCACCTGGGTGCGCGACGAGGACGCCGTCCTGCTGACGGGAGGCGCCGTCGAAGCGTTGCGCCCAGGCAGCGTCGCGGCAGCGCTGTTGATACAGCTTCCCGCCAAGACGACCCTCTATGCCCTGGCGGAGGATGTCCAGGCCCGTCGCTTACACCCCGAACGAGCCGTGACCCTGATCGACTATCCCACTTTCGTCGACCTTAGCGTGAGCTGCGCCAAGGTCATCAGTTGGACCTGAGCATGGCCCCTCTCGACCTCGACGCCGAAGGCTACCTGCGCGATCTCTCCCAGTGGAGTCCCGAGGTGGCCCAGCACCTGGCACTCAAGGAGGGCATCGAGCTGACCGATCGCCACTGGCAGGTGCTGCAGGCGCTACGCGACTTCTACGCCCAATTCCAGCTTTCGCCGGCCAACCGGCCGCTGATCAAGTACATTGCCCAGACACTGGGCCCGGAACTGGGTACCAGCCTCCAGCTCAACCTGCTGTTCAAGGGCGCGCCAGCCAAGCTCGGCGCCAAACTGGCCGGCTTGCCGAAACCGGATAATTGCCTATGACCTTCACCACGCCCGAAGAGCATCCCTTCGCCGTCTATGTCCGAGCCCTGGGCAAGGGCAAGCGCGGCGCCCGCAGCCTGACCGAGGCCGAGGCGGAAACGGCCATGGGCCTGATTCTCGACGGTCGGGTCACCGATGCCCAGCTCGGTGCCTTTCTCATGCTGCTGAGGCACAAGGAAGAAAGCGCCGAAGAGCTGGCCGGCTTCACCCGTGCCGTCAGGGCGCGGCTGCAGCCGCCAGGTTTCGCCGTCGACCTCGACTGGCCCTCCTACGCCGGCAAGAAGCGTCACCTGCCTTGGTACCTGCTGGCGGTGAAGTGCCTGGCCGGCAGTGGCGTGCGGGTGGTCATGCATGGCGGCGGCACCCATACCGCGGGCCGTCTCTATACCGAGCAATGCCTGCCCGACCTGGGCATGCAGAGGGTCGCTAGCTGGCAGGACGCCGGCACCCTGCTCGACCGGGGCCAGCCGGCCTTCCTACCCCTGGCGGCCTGGATGCCCGAACTGCAGCGGATGATCGATCTCAAGGCCGAGCTCGGCCTGCGCTCGCCGATCCACTCCCTGGTCCGGCTGCTCAATCCCAGCCAGGCGCGTTGCATCCTGCAGAGCATCTTCCATCCGGGTTACCAGGAGGTCCATCGCGAGGCCAGTCGCCTGCTGGGTGACGACAGCATCGTCATCAAGGGCGAAGGCGGCGAAGTCGAGCGCAATCCCGATGTCATCGCCCATCTCTATGGCACTCGTGGCGGTGAAGCCTGGGACGAAAGCTGGCCGGCGCTGACCGAGCGCCGCCAGGTCAAGCCGGAGCGCCTCGACCCGGCGTTGCTGGCCACCACTTGGCGCGGCGAGGCAGAAGACCCCTATGGCCGTCTGGCGGTCATCGCCACCCTGGCCGTGGCCCTCCGCGCCCTGGGTCAGGATCAAGTCAGCGCCCAAAGCGAAGCCGAACGCCGCTGGGAAGCGCGCGACCGCTCGCTCTGACGTCGCCTCAGGAACCCGGAGCGGCTCCCCGGGTTCCTAACCGCAACGCAGCGGAGGATGACGATATGGGCTTGTTGGTCGATGGACAGTGGCAGGACCGTTGGTACGACAATGGCAAGGATGGCCATTTCAAGCGAGAAGAGGCCCAGCGTCGTGACTGGATCGCTCGCATCGAGCAGGCCATTCCCGAAGGGGTCTCGCGCTACGCACCGGAGGCCGGTCGCTACCACCTCTATGTGTCCCTGGCCTGCCCCTGGGCTCACCGCACCCTGATCTACCGCAAGCTCAAGGGCCTCGAAGAGCTGATCGGCGTTTCAGTGGTCAGCTGGTTGATGCGCGAGGAAGGCTGGACCTTCGATACAGCCAAGGGCTCCAGTGGCGACGAGCTCTATCACCTCGACCGCCTCTACCAGCTCTATCAACGCGACCAGGTCGATTACACCGGCCGGGTCACCGTACCGGTGCTCTGGGACCGCCAGGAAGAACGCATCGTCAGCAACGAATCCGCCGAGATCATCCGCATGTTCAATGGCGCCTTCGACGAGCTGACCGGCAATCGCCTGGATCTCTACCCAGAGGCCTTGCGCAGTCGCATCGACGCCCTCAACGACCGCATCTATCCAACGGTCAACAACGGCGTCTACCGAGCTGGCTTCGCCACCACCCAGGAGGCCTATGAAGAGGCCTTCGACGAGGTCTTCGCCACCCTGGACGACCTGGAAAAGCTGCTGCAGACCCAGCGCTATCTGACCGGCGAATGGCTGACCGAAGCCGATTGGCGCCTGTTCACCACCCTGATTCGCTTCGATGCCGTCTACCACGGTCACTTCAAGTGCAACCTGCGGCGCATTCGGGATTATCCGGCGCTACAGGGTTGGCTGCGCGAACTGTATCAGTGGCCGGGGATCGCCGAGACCGTCGACCTCCAGCACATCAAGCATCACTACTACGGCAGCCATGCCCAGATCAATCCGACCGGCATCGTGCCCAAGGGACCGGCCCTGGAGCTGGATCTGCCCCATGGCCGCGAGGCCCTGAGCAGTGCCGGCATCCAGGGTGCGGCCTGAGGATCACACCGCCGTCTGAGCACCTTCGAACCAGGCCAGCTTCTCGCGCAGCGCCACGACCTCGCCGACGATCACCAGGGTCGGCGCATGCACCTCATGCTCGGCGACCAGCTGCGGCAGATCCTGCAAGGTACCGGTGAACACCCGCTGATTGAGCGTGGTGCCCTGCTGCACCAGCGCAGCAGGCGTGGCCGGGTCCTTGCCGTGGGCGATGAGTTGCTCGCAGATGGTCGGCAGCCCCACCAGTCCCATGTAGAACACCAGGGTCTGCCCCGGTGCCACCAGATCGGTCCAGGGCAGATCGGCCGAGCCGTCCTTGAGATGACCGGTGACGAAGCGTACCGACTGGGCATGGTCGCGGTGCGTCAGGGGAATGCCGGCATAGGCCGCACAGCCACTGGCCGCGGTGATGCCCGGCACCACTTGGAAAGGAATGCCTTCGGCCGCCAGCTCTTCGATCTCTTCGCCGCCACGGCCGAAGATGAAGGGATCGCCGCCCTTGAGCCGCAGGACCCGCTTGCCTTCCTGGGCCAGCTTGACCAGCAGGCGATTGAGATCGTCCTGGGGTACCGCATGCTCGGCGCGGCGCTTGCCGACATAGATGCGATCGGCATCGCGCCGGCACATGTCGAGGATGGTCGGCGCTACCAGGCGGTCGTAGAGCACCACGTCGGCCTGCTGCATCAGCCGCAGGGCGCGGAAGGTCAGTAGATCCGGATCGCCGGGACCGGCGCCGACCAGATAGACCTCGCCGCGAAAGGTGGCCGTCTCGCTGGTCAGCTTGGATTCCAGCAGTTGTTCGGCGGCCTGGGGCTGGCCGGAAAAGACCTTTTCCGCAACCTCGCCCTGGAACACCTCTTCCCAGAAGATGCGTCGCGCCTGCAGATCGGCGAAACGCGTCTTGACCCGGGCGCGGAAGCGCTGCGCCAGTTGCGCCAGCTGACCGTAGGTAGCGGGGATCCAGCTCTCCAGCTTGGCCCGTACCAGGCGGGCCAGCACCGGAGCATCTCCGCCACTGGAAATGGCGATCACCAGCGGCGAACGATCGACGATGGCCGGGAAGATCACGGTGCACAGCTTGGGCGCATCCACCACGTTGACCGGCAGGCCCAGGGCCTGGGCATCGTGGGACACCGCCTCGTTGACCGCGTCGTCATCGGTGGCTGCGATCACCAGGCAATGCCCGGCGAGCTGGTCCGCCGCATAGCGCTCGACCCGGCAACTACCGCCCCGCGCCTCGACAAAGGCACGTACCTCCGGCTCGATCTCCGGCGCCACCAGGGTGATGCGGGCACCGGCTTCGGCCAGCAGCACGCTCTTGCGCAGGGCGATGTCGCCCCCGCCGACCACCAGCACCGGACGGCCATCGAGCTTGTGGAAGAGCGGCAGGTAATCCATCAGCCGATGACCTCGAGGCCACCCATGTAGGGCTTGAGTACCTCGGGGACGCGGATGCTGCCGTCAGCCTGCTGATAGTTCTCCAGCACGGCGACCAACGTACGACCCACGGCCAGGCCGGAGCCGTTGAGGGTGTGCACCAGCTCGGGCTTGCCCTCGGCGTTGCGGTAGCGGGCCTGCATGCGGCGCGCCTGGAAGTCACCGCAGTTGGAGCAGGACGAGATCTCGCGATACTTGCCCTGGCTCGGCACCCAGACTTCCAGGTCGTAGGTCTTGGTGGCGCCGAAACCCATGTCGCCGGTGCACAGCGAAAGCACCCGGTAGGGCAGTTCCAGCCGTTGCAGCACGGTCTCGGCGTGGCCGGTCAGCTCCTCCAGGGCCTGGAAGGAGGTGCTCGGCTCGACGATATGGACCATCTCCACCTTGTCGAACTGGTGCTGACGGATCATGCCGCGGGTGTCGCGACCCGAGGCCCCGGCTTCGCTGCGGAAGCAGGGGGTATGGGCGGTGAACTTCAGCGGCAGGCGCTTGGCGTCGAGGATCTGGCCAGCGACCAGGTTGGTCAGAGTGACCTCGGCGGTGGGGATCAGGTAGAGATCGCTCTCGCCTTCCCGGCCGATCTTGAACAGGTCTTCCTCGAACTTGGGCAGCTGACCGGTGCCCTGCAGGGTCTCGGCCTGCACCAGGTAGGGGGTATAGGTCTCTTCGTAGCCGTGCTCACCGGTGTGCAGGTTGAGCATGAATTGCGCCAGGGCACGGTGCAGACGGGCGATGGGACCGCGCATGACGGCGAAGCGAGCGCCGGAGAAGCGTGCGGCGGTCTCGAAGTCCAGCCAGCCGTGGGTCTCGCCCAGGGCGACGTGGTCCTTGATCTCGAAGTCGAAGTCGCGCGGGGTGCCCCAGCGCCGGACTTCGACGTTGTCGTCTTCATCCTTGCCGACCGGCACCGAGGCGTCGGGCAGGTTGGGCAGGCCCAACAGCAGGGCATCCAGCTCGCCCTGGACCAGATCCAGCTCACGCTTGGCTTCTTCCAGCTCACTGCCCATGCGATCGACTTCGGCCAGCAGCGGCGCGATGTCTTCACCGCGCGCCTTGGCCTGGCCGATGCCCTTGGAGCGGGCGTTGCGCTCGGCCTGCAGGGTCTCGGTGCGGGTCTGCACGGCCTTGCGACGAGCTTCCAACGACTCCACCAGGCTGACGTCGAGGACGTAGCCACGGGTCGCCAGGCGTGCGGCCACCTCCTCGGTTTGGGTGCGAACCAGTTTCGAATCAAGCATGTCCGTGTCTCTTGCTTAGGAATGGGGGCAGCCGCGCCGGCCAGGCGTCAGGAACGCGGCCGGCGCTGGCGCGGGCTGGACCGGTCGAGGTCCGCCAGGTGCTGCAGTTTATCGCGGATCTTCAGCTCCAGCCCACGGGGAACCGGCTCATAGTAACGGCGCGGCTCCAGCTCTTCGGGAAAGTAGTCCTCGCCCGCGGCATAGGCTTCCGGTTCATCGTGGGCATAGCGGTATTCGTCGCCGTAGCCGAGGTTCTTCATCAGCTTGGTCGGCGCATTGCGCAGGTGCAACGGCACCTCGCGCGAGCCGTTCTGGCGCACATCGGCCAAGGCGGCCTTGTAGCCCATATAGACGGCATTGCTCTTGGGCGCGCAGGCCAGATAGACGATCGCCTGGGCGATGGCAAGCTCGCCTTCCGGACTGCCCAGGCGCTCCTGGACATCCCAGGCGTCCAGGCAGAGGCTCAGGGCGCGGGGATCGGCATTGCCGATGTCTTCGCTGGCCATGCGCACCACCCGCCGGGCGATGTACAGCGCATCGCAGCCACCGTCGATCATCCGAGCGAACCAATAGAGAGCGCCATCAGGATTCGAGCCCCGCACCGACTTGTGCAGCGCGGATATCTGGTCATAGAAGGCCTCGCCGCCCTTGTCGAAACGCCGGCGCTGATCGCCGAGCAGACTCTGGAACAGCTCGGCATCCAGGACGCCACCGTCCTCGGCCAGGTCCGCGGCGTTCTCCAGCAGATTGAGCAGCCGCCGGCCATCGCCGTCGGCGACCGCCAGCAGCAGCGCCAGGGCATCGTCGGGCAGGCTCAGGCGCCGATCGCCCAGGCCCTTGGCGCTGGTGAGGGCGCGCTGCGCAAGGCCGCCGAGCGCCTCGTCGTCCAGACTCTTGAGCACATAGACCCTGGCCCGCGACAGCAGCGCGTTGTTGAGCTCGAAGGAGGGATTCTCGGTGGTCGCCCCGATAAAGATCAGGGTGCCGTCTTCGACATAGGGCAGGAAGGCATCCTGCTGCGACTTGTTGAAGCGATGCACTTCGTCGACGAAGAGGATGGTGCGCCGGCGATACTGGGCAGCCTGCTGCTTGGCCACCTCCACCGCATGGCGGATCTCCTTAACCCCGGAAAGCACCGCCGAGAGCGTTTCGAAGTGGGCATCGGAAACCTGGGCCAGCAGCCGCGCCAGGGTGGTCTTGCCCACCCCGGGCGGCCCCCAGAAGATCATCGAATGCAGCGCACCCTGTTCCAGCGCCTCGCGCAGGGGCTTGCCCCGCGCCAGCAGGTGTTGCTGACCCGCGTATTCATCGAGGGTCTCGGGACGCATGCGGGCAGCCAAGGGCTGCCCGACGGGTGCGGTGCTGAAGAGATCCATGAGGTGCGATCACTCCTGGATGACGTCGGCTCCCTTGGGCACCTGGAAGGTGAACTGGGACGCGGCCACCGGCTCGTTGAGCTTGACGTTGAAGAAGAGGATGTTGGTTCTCTGACCGGCACCGTCGATCAACTGCATGTCGTTGATCACGCCATTGCGGAAGGACAGCCGCAGGCTGTCGAACAGGGTGTCCTTGGTCTTGGGCTTGAGCACGAAGTCGACGACGTTGCCGGCGTCCTTGCTGGTGACGTCGAAGCTGCTTTCGATCTTGGAGATGTCACCCGACAGCAGCAGCGCCGGCGTCTGGGTCAGGCGCAGGTCCAGCTTGCGGATGGTGACCTGCTCCAGGTCCGGGTCGTACAGCCAGACCTGCTTGCCGTCGGACACCAGCAGTTGCTCCTGGGGCGCATCGGAATGCCAGCGGAACAGCCCGGGACGCTTGAGGCTCATGTTGCCGGCGGTTTCCTGCAGCCGGGTACCCGAACCATCCAGGGTCAGCTGGGAAAAACGCGCGGTCAGGGTCTGGGCCTTGTCCAGCAGTTGCGACAGGCGACCCACCGACGCCTGGTCGGCATGGGCGGAAAAGCTTACAGCGGCCAAGGCGGCCAAGGCGAAGCAACGCAGCTTGTGCATCGAAGTCCTCATGGATGTCAGTCTCTCACCGGAGCAGGCGCTGTGACCTCGCGCGAACCGTTGGTGTTCATGGGCGATACGACACCGGCCATTTCCATGGTTTCGATCATCCGTGCCGCCCGGTTGTAACCGATCTTGAGCTTGCGCTGAACCGCGGAGATGGACGCCCGCCGGCTCTCGGTGACGAAACGCACCGCTTCGTCATAGAGCGGATCGTCCTCGTCGCTCTCCCCGCCTTCGCCGCCACCACCGTCGAAGCCCGCACCACCGCCCTCGTCCGGGCCGCTGAGGATGTCTTCGATGTAGTCGGGTGCGCCCCGCTCCTTCCAGGCCTCGACCACGCGATGGACCTCGTCGTCGGACACGAAGGCGCCATGGACCCGGATCGGCAGACCGGTACCCGGCGGCAGATAGAGCATGTCGCCGTGACCGAGCAGCTGTTCGGCGCCGCCCTGGTCGAGAATGGTCCGGGAGTCGATCTTGCTCGACACCTGGAAGGCCATCCGCGTGGGGATGTTGGCCTTGATCAGACCGGTGATGACGTCCACCGAGGGGCGCTGGGTGGCCAGGATCAAGTGGATACCGGCCGCTCGCGCCTTCTGCGCGATCCGCGCGATCAGCTCTTCGACCTTCTTGCCGACGATCATCATCATGTCGGCGAATTCGTCCACCACCACGACGATGGTCGGCAGTGTCTTCAGCAGCGGCGCCTCGTCGTCCATGCTCTCGCGACGATAGAGCGGATCGGTCAGCGGCGTACCCGCTTCCTCGGCGTCTTTCACCTTACGGTTGAAGCCGGCCAGGTTACGCACGCCCATGGCCGCCATCAGCTTGTAGCGCCGCTCCATCTCCGCCACGCTCCAGCGCAGGGCGTTGGCGGCTTCCTTCATGTCGGTCACGACCGGGCAGAGCAGGTGTGGAATGCCCTCGTAGATCGAGAGTTCCAGCATCTTGGGGTCGATCATGATCAGGCGCGCGTCTTCCGGACTCGACTTGAACAGGATCGACAGCAGCATGGCGTTCACGCCCACCGACTTACCGGAGCCGGTGGTACCGGCCACCAGCAGGTGTGGCATCTTGGCCAGGTCGGTGATGACCGGCTTGCCACCGATGTCATGACCCAGGGCCAGGGTGACGGGCGACTTGGCCGCCGCGTACTCGGGCGACTCGAGCACTTCGGAGAAACGCACCATCTGGCGATCTTCGTTGGGAATCTCGATACCCACGGTGGTCTTGCCGGGAATGACCTCCACCACCCGCACACTGAACACGGCCAGCGAACGCGCCAGGTCCTTGGCCAGGTTGGAAATACGACTGACCTTGACGCCGGCCGCCGGCTGAATCTCGAAGCGGGTGATCACCGGACCGGGATGGACGCTCTCCACGATCACCTCGACGCCGAACTCCTTGAGCTTGACCTCGAGCAGGCGCGACATGTTCTCGAGGAATTCCGGCGAATAGCTCTGCTGTTTCTTCTCGGCGCGATCCAGGATCGACAGCGGCGGCAGCGTACCTTCCAGATCCGCGTCGACCCGGACCACGGCAGCCGCCGGCGAATAGGGCGCGGGGGCCGGTGCTGGCACCGTCTTGCGTGGCGGCGGCGTGGGCGCGGCGACATTGGCAGGCGCTGGGACAGGCGCGGCAGCCACAGGCGCGGACTCGGGTGCTTCGGCGACAAAGCGACTGGCCGCGGGCATCTCGATGCGCGGCGCGGCGCGCTCCACCCGTGGGGGCGGTGCGATGTCGAGCAGGTCATCCAGGTCTTCGTCGGCGACCGGAACCGGCACTTCGCGGGCCTTGCTCTTGCGCGCAACCGGCGGCGACACCGGCTCGTCGAAGGTGTCCAGCTCCGGGGCCTGACGGCGACCGCCGGCCAGGCGGCTGAAGCCACCCTGCACCAGATCCAAGAGATCCAGCACCACCTTGCCGGTGAAATCCATCACCTTGAACCAGGACAGATCGGTAAAGACCGTCAGTCCCAGCAGGAAGAGCGCGAGGAACAGCAGCGTACTGCCCTGGACATTCAGGGCGGCGACCGACAGCTGCCCGAGGCTCTCGCCCAGGGCACCGCCCGCCGATGCCGGCAGGGCGGACACGGCATGGAAATGAATGTAAGCGAGCACCGAACCCGAGATCACCAGCAGCACCAGGCCGGTCAGGCGCCAGGAAAATAGCCAGCCGCTCCACTCCCAGGGCAGATGCCGCTTACGGAAGATCTGCCAGGTCTTGACGGCGAGCAGGACGGGAAACACGAAGGCGAAATAGCCGAGTGCCATGAACAGCACATCGGCCAGCCAGGCGCCGGCGCGGCCAGCGGTGTTATGGACCTGGTCGATGCGACTGGTGTGGGTCCAGCCCGGATCGGAAGGGTCGTAGCTCAGCAGAGCCATGAGTAGATACAGGCACAAGGCGGCCAGTGCGATGAGCACCACCTCCTTGAGACGATAATGCAGATGCTCACGCCATTGGTTGACGTGGCTGACAGAACTGGATTGCTTCAAGCGCGCTTTTCCCGCACACGGAACGTGTGACCGTGAATCAAAAACAGTGCGCCATTCTAGATCGTCCGGGCCCTGGTTCTACAGTCCCGCAACGAAACATGGCACGATAGCGGACGGTCGTACCGGAACCGCCTTCAGGCACAACATTGGAGCATTCTTTCGTTGTCCTGACAAAGAGTTATGACGATTTCTTGAGCTTGTTACGCACAAGCTCATACCCTCAGCTTCCTGTATCAGAAGGCGCCCTCCCCTACCATGGTGAAATGGCTGACCCGCGAAAGCCCTGACTTCCCGCCCCTGCAGCAGGCGTTGCGCGAACCCAACGGCCTGCTGGCGATCGGCGGCGACCTGAGCGCGGCGCGTCTGGTCAATGCCTATCGTCACGGCTGCTTTCCCTGGTATCAAGCTGGCCAACCCTTACTCTGGTGGTCGCCGGATCCCCGTACGGTGCTCTTCCCGCCGGACCTGCATGTCTCCCGCAGTCTGGCGAAGACCCTGCGCAAGACCCCACTACGCGTCACCTACGACCAGGCCTTCGCTCAGGTGATCCTGGCCTGCGCCGGTCCGCGACGCGATGCCGACGGCACCTGGATCACCGCGGAAATGCGCCAGGCCTACCAGGAATTGCATGCCCAAGGCTGGGCCCATTCCGTGGAGGTTTGGGACGGCGATCAGCTCGTCGGCGGGCTCTATGGCATCGCCATGGGCAAGCTATTCTTTGGCGAGTCCATGTTCAGCCATGTCGACAACGCCTCCAAGATCGGCTTCGTGACCCTGGTACGGGATCTGGCGGCCTGGGGCTTCGTGATGATCGACTGCCAGATGCAAACCGCACATTTGCAGAGCCTGGGCGCGAGCAGCCTGTCACGGGAACGCTTTGCCGATTACCTGGCCAAATACCTGGATCAGGCCAGCATGGCCGCCTGGCCTACCTCCTGCGGGTGACTTACACTCAGGCCAGGCTTATGTAGAGATTCGACATGACCGAGCTGGCGAGACTCAAGTTTTACGCAACCCAGCCTCACGCTTGCAGTTACCTGCCCAACGAGCAGGCGACCACGCTGTTTCTCGACCCCTCGCAGCCCATGAACGGTCAGATCTACGCCGAGCTGTCCGAGCTGGGCTTTCGCCGCAGCGGCGATCATCTCTACCGCCCCCACTGCCAGCTCTGCAAAGCCTGCGTTCCCGCGCGCATTCCCGTCGCTCGTTTCCGCCCTAGCCGGAAGCAGAGTCGAGTGCTCAAGCGCAACCTCGACATCAAGGTCACCCGCTGCGACCCGGGCTTTACCGAGGAGCGTTACCAGCTGTACGCCCGCTACATCAGCGAACGCCACGCCGACGGTGACATGTTCCCGCCGAGTCGAGGCCAGTTCTCCACCTTCCTGGTCAGCCATCTGCCCTACGCCTTCTTCTACGAGATGCGCGTCGAGGACCGCCTGATCGGTCTTGCCGTCACCGACGTGCTGCCCAATGGCATGTCGGCGGTCTATACCTTCTACGACCCCAGCGAAGAAAAGCGCAGCCTGGGCGTGTTCGGCATCCTCTGGCAGATCGCCGAAACCCGCCGCCTGGGGCTGAATGCGGTTTATCTCGGTTATTGGATCAAAGGGTGTCGCAAGATGTCCTATAAGACCGAGTATCGCCCCATAGAGCTCTTCGTCAACCAACGCTGGGTCGCCCTGGCCTGATGAAATAGCGCTTTTTCTGAATTTCTGTCAGAATATGGGCCTTTTTCGCCCGGACTGCTCTGGGCCTATCTTGTCACCGAGGGCTTTTCTATATATGTCGAAAGAAGACAGCTTCGAAATGGAAGGTACTGTCGTCGACACCCTTCCCAACACCATGTTTCGCGTGGAGTTGGAAAATGGGCACGTCGTCACCGCGCACATCTCCGGAAAGATGCGTAAGAACTACATCCGCATCCTGACGGGCGACAAGGTTCGCGTGGAACTGACGCCTTACGATCTGAGCAAGGGCCGGATCACCTACCGCGCGCGCTAAGCGGATCCTTTCATGAAAAAGCCCGGCTATGCCGGGCTTTTTCATGAGCGATTGTAAATCGCGACCTGCCCTCAGGCAGGTTCGGCCGTGGTCTCGAACTCGAATTCCAGCTCGTCATCCACCGCATCGATATGAACGATGCCGCCATGGTCAGCCAGTTCCCCGAACAGGATCTGCTCGGCCAGCGGCCGCTTGATCTTGTCCTGGATGAGCCGCGCCATGGGACGAGCGCCCATCTGCACGTCATAACCCCGTTCCGCCAGCCAGCCACGGGCAGCATCGCTGACTTCGAGCTGTACACGCTTGTCTTCGAGTTGCGCCTGGAGTTCGGTGAGGAACTTGTCGACGATGCTCTTGATGACCTCGGTGCTCAGGCGGCCGAACTGAATGATGGTATCCAGACGGTTGCGGAACTCCGGCGTGAAGCTCTTCTTAATGACTTCCATGGCATCGGTGGTGTGATCCTGCAGCGTGAAGCCAATGGACGCGCGTGAAGCGGTTTCGGCGCCAGCGTTGGTGGTCAGGATCAGGATCACATTACGGAAGTCGGCTTTACGGCCGTTGTTGTCCGTCAGGGTGCCATGGTCCATGACCTGCAGCAGCAGGTTGAACACTTCCGGGTGAGCCTTCTCGATCTCGTCGAGCAGGAGCACGCAGTGGGGGGTCTTGGTGATGGCCTCGGTCAGCAGACCGCCCTGATCGAAACCGACATAACCGGGAGGTGCACCGATGAGACGGGACACGGTATGCCGCTCCATGTACTCGGACATGTCGAAGCGTACCAGCTCCACACCCATGGCCTTGGCCAGCTGCCGCGCCACCTCGGTCTTGCCGACACCCGTAGGCCCGGCGAAGAGGAAGGAGCCGACCGGCTTGTCCGGCGATTTCAGACCGGCACGAGAAAGCTTGATGGCGGTGGACAGGGATTCGATGGCCAGATCCTGACCGAAGACGGTCAGCTTGAGATCGCGCTCCAGGTTGCGCAGCAGCTCCTTGTCGGAGCTGTTGACGGTCTTGGGGGGAATCCGTGCGATCTTGGCGACGATGTCTTCGACCTGCTGGACATCGATGCGCTCGGCACGCCGGTCTTCGGGCTGCAGGCGCTGGTAAGCACCGGCTTCGTCGATGACGTCGATGGCCTTGTCGGGCATGTGCCTGTCGTTGATGTAGCGCGCGGCCAACTCGGCTGCTGCGCGCAGCGCCTCATCGGTGTACTCGATGTGGTGGTGCTGTTCGAAGCGCCCCTTGAGGCCACGGAGGATGCCGTAGGTGTCATCCACCGACGGCTCGACGACATCGACCTTCTGGAAGCGCCGCGCCAGTGCCCGGTCCTTCTCGAAGATGCCGCGGAATTCCTGGAAGGTGGTCGAGCCGATGCAGCGGATCTCACCGGAGGACAGCAGCGGCTTGAGCAGGTTGGAGGCGTCCATCACCCCACCCGAGGCAGCCCCGGCACCGATGATGGTGTGGATCTCGTCGATGAAGAGCACCGCATGGGGGCGCTTCTTCAGTTCCGCCAGCAGTGCCTTGAATCTCTTTTCGAAATCGCCGCGGTACTTGGTACCCGCCAGCAGGGCGCCAAGATCCAGGGAATAGACCACGCTGTCGGCCAGCAGGTCAGGCACCTGGCCATCGACGATGCGCTTGGCCAGGCCTTCGGCGATGGCGGTCTTGCCGACGCCTGCCTCACCCACCAGCAAGGGATTGTTCTTGCGGCGACGGGCCAGGATCTGGGCGACGCGCTCGACTTCCTGCTCGCGACCGACCAGCGGATCGATACGACCCTGACGGGCCTGCTCGTTGAGATTGCTGGCATAGGCTTCGAGCGGATTGTTGGAGGAGCTGGGCTCGGCACCCTCCTCTTCGGCCGCATCCTGGTCCTGCTCGGCTTCGGGCGCAGCGCCGGGGACCTTGGAAATACCGTGGGCGATGAAGTTGACGACGTCGATCCGGGCCACGCTCTGTTGCTTCAGCAGAAACACCGCCTGGCTTTCCTGCTCACTGAAGATCGCCACCAGCACATTGGCGCCGGTCACTTCGCGCTTGCCCGAACTCTGCACATGAAAGACTGCGCGTTGCAGGACGCGTTGGAAGCCCAGCGTCGGCTGGGTCTCGCGCTCGTCATCCTGCTGTGGGATCAGGGGCGTGGTGGAATCTATGAATTCCAACAGATCGCGGCGCAGGCGATCGATGTTGGCGCCGCAGGCTCTCAACACGGTGGCGGCCGCTTCGTTATCCAACAGCGCCAGCAGGAGGTGCTCAACGGTCATGAATTCATGACGCTTCGTCCTCGCCTCCTTGAAGGCGAGATTCAGGGTGACTTCGAGCTCACGATTCAACATAGCTTCACCTCATAGCCCAAGCAGCACAGTAGCCCAAGCAGCACAGATCTAACTTTCGATTTCGATTTCACACAACAGCGGGTGGTTGCACTCCCTCGCATATTGATTGACTTGCATGGCCTTGGTTTCAGCGACATCGCGAGTAAATGTTCCGCAGACCGCCTTTCCCTGGGTATGCACGGTAAGCATCACCTGGGTAGCGGCCTCGCGGTTCATGCTGAAATAGCTCTCCAGCACCTCTACGACGAACTCCATGGGGGTGTAGTCATCGTTATACATCAGAACGCGATATCTGGCTGGCCGTTTTAGCGCAGGTTTTGCCTCCTGCACCGCCAGGCCACCGTTGTCGCCGTCCTGATGTTGGTTGTCGTCCGCCGCCAGTCGGATGGGGTCGATTACACGCATTCTGATCGATTCCGAATTACGGGATGAATAGCAGGAAAAAAAGAGCTTGATCCACGTCTCAGCCGCCTAGTGCCTCGCCTTGACTAAGGCTGAAAGGGTGTTACAAACATCCTGTACCGACGAGGTACCAAGGGTTCCGTTGTAGTGGCGTCTGTGTGGATTCACTGGAACTGTAGTCGAATGATACTCCAGGCTTGGAGTCCTTTGCAGAGGGAGCCGGTATGCTCAGTGGCAAGGTCAAATGGTTCAACAACGCCAAAGGATATGGCTTCATCGTTGCAGATAACAGTGATGAAGACCTATTCGCTCATTACTCGGCCATTCAGATGGACGGTTACCGCACACTGAAGGCGGGCCAGGCGGTCAACTTCAATATCGTTCAGGGCCCCAAGGGCCTGCACGCCGTCGAGATACGCGCGGCCGAAGTGAGCGCACCTGCCGCTACGCCGGCCACCAACGCTCTCGATGTACGGGACACGGTCAGTACGGAAGCCTGATCTCACGCCCCCTCGGGGGCGCCATCTCCCCCGTCGCGCCGCTGCCCTTCGCCGTGACCCAGATCGCGTTCCGGAAACATCAGGTCCCTGACCCGGTTCTTCAGCGTTCTGGCGTCGGGAAAGCCGCCGTCTCTCTTGCGCTCCCAGAGCACCTCCCCGCCACAGGCGATCTCAAAGACGCCACCGGTTCCCGGTAGCAGCGTCACCCCACCCAGATCGGTACCGAAGGTGCTGAGCAGTTCCTGAGCCAGCCAGCCCGAGCGCAACAACCATTGGCACTGGGTACAGTAGTGGATGGTGATGAAGGGTTTGGCGTCCGCCACGGTACACCTCGCAAGGCCTGGGTTCCCTATAATACGCAGCCCCCGATCCTGTCCGCCATGTGGTCCATCCTATGCGCCCGTTGCTGCTGGTTGCCTGCCTTCTGCTGTCCACTCTGGCCTGGAGCGCGCCGCCGACCAAGGTCGGACTGGTGCTGTCCGGCGGTGCCGCGCGGGGACTGGCGCATATCGGCGTGCTCAAAGCCCTGGAAGAACAGGGCATTCAGGTGGATGCCATCGCTGGCACCAGCATGGGTGCGGTGATCGGCGGACTCTATGCGGCAGGCTACAGCGCCGAGGAGCTGGAACGCATCGCCCTGGAAATGGACTGGGGCCAGGTGCTTTCCGACCAGCCACCGCGCAAGGACGTGCCCTTTCGCCGCAAGCAGGACGACCGGGATTTCCTGATCAAGCAGAAGCTCAGCTTTCGTGACGACGGCACCTTGGGCCTGCCCATCGGCGTGATCCAAGGGCAGAACCTGGGGATGATGCTGGAAAAGCTGTTCGTACATACCAGTGACACCCGGGATTTCAATCAGCTGGCTATCCCCTTTCGCGCCGTGGCCACGGATATCACCAGCGGCGAGAAGGTGGTCTTCGACCATGGCCACCTGCCCCGGGCCATTCGCGCCAGCATGTCGATTCCGGCGGTGTTCGCCCCGGTGGAGATCGATGGCCGCCTGCTGGTGGATGGCGGCATGGTCGACAACATTCCCATCGATGTCGCCCGTGAAATGGGTGCGCAACGAGTGGTCGTCGTGGACATCGGCACCCCCCTGCTCAAGCGCAAGGACCTGACCACGGTACTGGACGTGCTCAATCAATCCACCACCCTGATGACCCGCAACAATTCCCAGGCGCAGCTGGCGACGCTGGGCAAGCAGGACCTGCTCATCCAGCCGCCGCTGGCCAGCTATACCAGCGCCGATTTCAGCGAGGTCAAGGCACTGATCGATGCGGGCTATCGGGCTACCATGGCCATGGCCAGCGAACTGGCGGTACTGCGCAGGAATGCGCCGAGCGAGCCGTCCTCGGCGGTGGCTGCCGCCCGGTCGCCCAGCAGCCGGACCCCGGTCATTGATGCCATCCGCATCGAGAACGACTCCAAGGTAGAGGACGAGGTCATCCGTCACTACATCCGTCAGCAGCTGGGAGAGCCGCTCAATGTCGAACGCCTCCAGGACGACATGAGCACGCTCTACGGCCTGGACTACTTCGACCAGGTGGAATACCGCATCCGTCGGGACGGGCCCGGTGACAATGTGCTGATGATCTATGCCCGCGGCAAGCGCAGCGGCACGGACTTCCTGCGGCTGGGCCTGAACCTGTCGGACGATCTGCGGGGCGACAGCGCCTTCAACTTCGGCGCCAGCTATCGCATCAACGGCCTCAATCGCCTGGGCGGCGAATGGCTGACGCGGGCCCAGATCGGCGATCACCAGGAGCTCTACAGCGAGTTCTACCAACCTCTGGATGTCGGTTCACGTTACTTCATCGCGCCCTACGTCGGTGGCGAGGCACGCAATATCGAACAGCTGGAGCGCAATCACCCCATCGCCGAGTACCGTCGTGAACGCTATGGCTTCGGCCTGAACCTGGGCCGGCAGATCGGCAACAAGGCCGAGGTGCGGCTGGGCATCGGCCACGACTGGGGTAGTACCAAGGTGCATGTCGGACCGCGTGACACCCCGGAGGAATCCTTCACCGAAAGCTTCTATGAGCTGCGCTATTCCCTGGACGATCTGGACGACGTGAACTTCCCACGTGAGGGCCAGGACTTGGCGTTGACACTCAAGCAATTCGATCCCAGTCTGGGCTCCGACTCCCGCTACCGGCAGCTGGACCTGCACCTGAACAAGGCGCTCAGCTATGGCTACAACACCTTCGTGATCGGGGGCGGCCTGGGCCGCACCCTGTCGACCGACAGCGATACCAATGTGGTGACCAGCAGTTTCCTGCTGGGCGGCGCCTGGCAGCTCTCGGGCTATCGCCAGGACGCCTTGTCTGGCCAGAACTACGGCCTGGCGCGGCTGATCTATTACCACCAGCTCACCCAGCGTTCACTATTCCCGCTGGACACCCCGGTCTACCTAGGCGGCAGCCTGGAACAGGGGCGCATCTGGAATCGAGACGACGACTATGACAGCGGCAACATCAGCGCCGCCAGCCTGTTCCTGGGCCTGGACACGCCACTGGGACCGCTCAAGTTCACCTATGGCCTGAGCGACCAGGGCGAGCATGCGTTCTACATCAACCTGGGCAACAGCTTCTGATCACGCGATACGGGAGAGCAGCATTTCCGCTCGCTCGCGCTGGCTGTCACTGCCCTCGCTGACGATCTCCTGCAGCAGCGAGGTGGCATGCTGAAGGTCGCCTTGGTCGAGACAGGCCTCGGCCTCGGCGAAGCGTCGGGCGATGTCGTCGGTCATGAAGTGCTCGTCGAGACTCATGTCCAGCTCCAAGACCGCCGGCAACTCGCCCAGCCCCTCAGGAAAGTCGTCTTCCAGGGTGATCTCCAGGGCATCGGCCTGCTTCCAGCCGGAATCGGCGTCCAGCTCCTCGGTTAGGGCGATGGCTTCGTCGAGGCTCAGGTCGGCCAGATCCAGATCGTAGTGCTCCTCGGTCACCGGCGCGGGTACCGCCGGCTCGGCGAACTGCAATTCCGCCGACCATTCGCTGGCCGGCGCATCGAAGGCTGGCAGGTCGAGGTCCAGATCGTCCTCTAGCAGGGGCTCCACCGGATCGGCGGACATCCCGGGAAACTGGGCATGCAGGACCGCCAGACTCGCCGCCACGCCTCCCAGCGCCAGAAAACGCTGTTCGTGCTCCCTGAATGCCGGAGCCTCGCCCAGGGTGGCCAGCACCCGGAGCAGCAGCAGCCGCAGATCCTGGCGCCGATCATCTTCGGCCAGGCCGCTTTCCAGCACTTCCCGCGCCTGGCCGTAGCGGCCATAGGCGATGTAGATCTCCGCACGACCGGCATGATCGTCGACCGGCGCCGGGCTGGCGGCGACGGCTGTGGGCTTGGCCTTCGACTTGGCGATCACCGGCTGAGTAGCGGCCAGCACAGGCTCAGGCAAGGGCTCGACCATTTCGACACTTTCGACGTCACCCGCGTCGTCGAAGACGACGTCTTCCGTCTGCCGCCGGCGCCACCAGAGCACACCGGCCAGGGCCAGCAGGGCCGCGCCACCCGCTAACAACAGCGAGCGCAGTGACAACAGACCTTCGTCGGTGCTGCCCGCGGTAGGACTGGAGGCGACGGGCGCCGCCTGAGCGGCAGGGCTTTCCGGTGCCGGCGTCGCGGGTACGGGCGTCGGCGTGGCCAGGGCCACCGAACGCGCCTGCTTCAATTGCTGCTGCAGACCTTCACGGTCCTGCTGGAGCTGCTCGATCATCACCTCTTTCTGTGCCAGCAATGCGTCGTAACGCTCCTGCAGCTGGGTCAGCTGACCTTCCAGGTCGCCAACCTGACGCCCGAGGTCCTGCGTCACCAGCAGGGGCTTGGTGTCTTCGGCAGAGCTTCCGGCCGGCTGCGGCGCCGCTACTGGAGGCGCCACTGATTCCGGTGCCGGTGCCAGCGCAGCGACGGGTGCTGCGGCCGGTGCTGGCGCAGCAGGTGCAGGTCCCGGTGCCAGGGCGGGCGCCGTGGCGACTGGTGCGGCGGGTACCGGGCTGGGTGCGGGCGGCGTGGTCCTGGCGACTACCCGCTGCCGCGGCGCAGGTTCGCTGACACCCACGGGCAGGCGCAGGCGCTGACCGGCCTTGAGTCGTCCGGGATCATTGTTGGCGAAGGACGCCGGATTGAGGGCGAACAGATCGGCCATGAGCTGCTCGACCGATCGATTGGCCATTGGCCCCAGGCGCTTGGCGATGCTCCAGAGGGTATCCCTGGGACGCGTCTGGTAAACGCCCTCCCCAGCGGATAGGTCTGGCGAGGGCGCCAGCCCCTGGCGCGGTGCAGATACGGTTTGGCGGACCACCGGATCGGCGGCCGGGGCAGCGGCGCGAGCGGACGCCGCCTGGACGCGCGCCGGGGCGGTACTGGCGACGCTGGTGGGCGTGCCACCACTGCGCGGTGGATCCACCAGCAGGGTGAATTCGCGCAGCTGCTTGCCACCCGGCTGCTCGAGCTGAACGATGAAGCCCAGATAGGGCTCGACCAGTGAGCGGCGGGAGGTCACTTCGACATAGCTGCCCGCCGCCGTGCGCAGGTGCGGAGTGAACTTCAGATCGTCGAGGAACTGGGTACGATCCACACCGGCTTGTGCGAACGCCTCGTTCGCCGCAAGGTGGATGCGGAAGTCCCCGGCATCGGCATCGCCGAGGTTGACCAGCTCGATCCGTGCACGCAGGGGTTCGTTGAGAGCTGACTGCAGGGTGATGCCCCCCAGGCCGAGCGCGAGCGCCGCTTGAGGAAGAGTGGTCAGCGCAGCGGCCGACAGGATGACAAAGGCAAGGGGACGGCGTTTCGCGACCATGGATACCGCTGCGTCAGGTATTCGAAGAAACCGGTGTTTTAGCGCGGTGGCTCACAAAAATCGCCTCCGCCACGCTGGAACGTAGCATCGATACCGACAGACGGCAAACCGATGACCAGCAGCGCGAAAAGGACGGCTGCGGATGGGATGGAGCGCTAGCGGCGATGCCAGACGCTCCGGCCAGATCCAGTACCTGTGCTGGGTGGAGGTACCCGGACGGAGCGAGCCGCCAGACGGCGGTCAGCCGCGCTCGAGATTGGCGAGGACGCGCTGATGCACCTGCTGGCAGATGGCGATCTCTTCATCGTCGAGACCACTGAGCAGCTCCTTGCGCAGGGCCTCGGCGATGGTCTCGATCTTCTCGATCAGCGGACCGGCTTCCTGGGTCAGCATGATGCGCTTGGCACGACGGTCCTCGGTGACCGCCAGGCGCTTGACCAGCCCCTGCTTTTCCAGGCCATCCAGCAAGCGGGCCAGGGTCGGCCCCTCGATACTGATGCTCTGGGCCAGTTCACGCTGGGTGGGCTGGACCCCCTTCATCCGCGCCAGGTTCAGCAACACCTGCCAGCGCGCCTGAGACAACCCCAGGTGACTCAGGCGACGGTCGAGCTCGGCGCGCCAGGCACGGGAGACATGAAAGATCTGGCGGCCGAACAGGTGTGGATCGGTAGTCATTCAGGCTAAACCTTGTACTTGGATTTTCTCATTATTCTGGGTGTAGGCCCTGCGGAGCAACCGCCGTCCTCAGCTAGTCGGCCAACTCGGCCTGCAGGGCAGCCCGCACACAGTACAGCGCGCCACTGGTCACCCGCCCTTCGAAACGCGGGGCGATCTGGGCTACCGGCGGCAATTCGCCTTCGTCTTCGAGGAAGGCATCCTGGATTTCCGCCAGCAGCTCCTCCGGCAGGTCCAGGGCCTGCTCCAGAGCGATCTGCTGTTGGGCAATGGCTTCGGCCAATAGTGCATAGACATTCTTTTCAGAGCAATTCAGTTGGCGCGCGGCCTGCTCCGGGGTCATGCCGGCGCGTACCAGCGTCAGCACCTCGTGACGCACGTCGGCGACCGGAGCCGGCGCCGCGCCACCGTCATTGAGAGCGTCGAGAAAGGCCTGGCCATAGCGCTCCAGCTTGCGGGCACCCACACCGCTGACGCGACTCATCTCGTCCAGCGAGCGCGGCTGGCTGCGCAGCATCTCCAGCAGGGTGGCGTCGGGAAAGATCACATAGGGCGGTACCGAGTGCTCTTCGGCCAGCTTGCGTCTCAGGGTGCGCAACACTTCCCACTGCTCGCGTTCGTCGGCACGTACCAGCTGGCTGGCGGCGCTGGCCGAAGAGCCGCTGCTCGTGCCACGCCCGCGCTGAGGCTTGGGATCACGACGCAATTCGATGCGGACTTCGCCGCGCAGCAGGGGTCGGCAGCTTTCGGTCAGGCGCAGGCCGCCATAGCCGTCGACGTCCACCTCGGCCAGGCCACGGGCGACCAACTGGCGGAACAGGGTGCGCCACTCGTCTTCGCCGCGCGCCTTGCCCAGGCCGAAGACCGCCAGGCGTTGATGGCCGAGACTGACGATCTTCTCGGTCTCGCGACCGAGCAGGATGTCGACCAGGTGCCCTACCCCGTAGCGCTGACCGCTGCGGTAGATGGCCGACAGCGCCTGGCGCGCCGGCTCGGTGGCATCCCAGGTCTCGACGGTGTCGATGCAGTTGTCGCAATGGCCACAGGGCTGCGGCAGGTGCTCGTCGAAATAGGCCAGCAGCACTTGGCGCCGGCAGCGGGTTTCTTCGCACAGGGCCAGCATGGCTTCGAGCTTGTGCCGCTCGATGCGCTTGTGGCGCTCGTCACCTTCGGAGTTCTGCATCATCTGCCGCAACAGCAGTACGTCCTGCAGGCCGTAGGCCATCCAGGCGTCGGCGGGCAGGCCATCCCGCCCGGCGCGACCGGTTTCCTGGTAGTACGCCTCCAGGCTCTTGGGCAGATCGAGGTGGGCGACGAAGCGCACGTTGGGCTTGTCGATACCCATGCCGAAGGCGATGGTGGCCACCATGATCAACCCTTCCTCGTTGAGGAAACGCTTCTGGTTGGCGGCGCGGACGTCGTTGGGCAGGCCAGCGTGATAGGGCAAGGCGGGGAAGCCCTGATTGCTGAGCTGCTCGGCCACCTCCTCCACCTTCTTGCGCGACATGCAGTAGACGATGCCAGCATCACCGCGACGCTCGGCGAGAAAGGCCAGCAATTGCTTGCGCGGCGCTTCCTTGGGCACGATGCGGTAGAAGATGTTGGGGCGATCGAAGCTGGAGAGAAAGCGCTCGGCCTCTTCCAGGTGCAGGCGACTGGCCATCTCCTCACGGGTGCGGGAATCCGCGGTGGCGGTGAGCGCCAGGCGCGGCACGTCGGGGAAGTGTTCGGCCAGTTGGCCGAGCTGCATGTATTCCGGGCGGAAGTCATGCCCCCACTGGGACACGCAGTGGGCTTCGTCGATGGCGAACAGGGCGATGGGCAGGCGCTTGAGGAAATCCAGCATGCGCGGCTGCACAAGGCGCTCGGGCGCTAGATAGAGGAGCTTGATCTCACCGCGCTCCAGCTGCGCGGCGACGGATCTCTGCTGTTCGCCGGTCATGGTGGAGTTGAGCGCGGTCGCTGACACGCCCAGTTCCAGCAGGGTGGCGACCTGGTCGTCCATCAGCGCGATCAGCGGCGAGACCACCACGGCCACGCCGGGCCGCAGGAGGGCCGGCACCTGGTAGCACAGGGACTTGCCGCCGCCCGTGGGCATCAGCACCAGCGCATCGCCACCGCTGGCCACACGCTCGATGATCCGGGCCTGGTTGCCACGGAACGCGTCGTAGCCAAAGACGTCTTTAAGGATGCGCAGCGCAGGTTCTGACATGAAGCCTCCTCGAATGGAAAGGCCATTATACGGATGCCGAGGTCGCTGCGGCGGTGCTTTTCCGTCGGCCGGCCCCGGGCCGTCAGGTTCGACGTGACCCGGGCGCTCGTCTACAATTCCGGCCGTTCTGCCCTTTCGAATCCTTTCCGAGGTAAGTAGCCGATGTCCTTCGCCGAACAATTGACCCGTCTGCGCGATTTTCTCGATGCAGACGATCTGCACGAAGAAGCGCTCGACTACGTAGCCGCCCATGGCTACCTGACCGCCCTGTCCATTTGCCCGGAAGAGGTTCCCGAACGCGAGTGGATCGATGCCCTCTTCGCCGAACCGCCGCAGTATCGCGATGCCGCCCAGCAGGAAGAGATCGAGCGCGCCCTGGTGCAGCTCAAGGCGCACATCCTGCGCGTGCTGGGCAGTGACGAAGAGCTGGACCTGCCCTGCGACCTGGATCTCGGCCCCGAGCCGGACGAATCCGAGCTGCGCGGTTGGTGCATCGGCTTCATGGAAGGCGTGTTCCTGCGCGAAGCCGTGTGGTTCGAAGACGCCGAAGACGAGGTCAGCGAGCTGCTGCTGCCGATCATGGTCGGTTCGGGCCTGTTCGATGAACAGCCGGAATTCGCCGAGATCGCCCAGGACCGCCGCCTGGTGGCCGACATGATGGTGCAGATTCCGGAATTGCTGACCCAGCTGTTCCTGCTCTGCCATTCCCCCGAAGAAAAGCCGGCGCTGCTCAAGCCGCGTCACTGAGCGATGGACCAAGCCACTCCCAGACCCCGCCAGCGCAAGGGCTGGGTCCGCTACCTGCTGCTGGGCCTCGGCTGGCTCAGCGTGGCGCTGGGCATCATCGGCGCCTTTCTGCCGCTGCTGCCCACCACGCCCTTCCTGCTGCTGGCCGCGGCCTGTTTCATGCGCAGTTCGGAGCGCTTCTACCTGTGGCTGATCAACCACAGGTGGCTGGGACCCTGGGTCAAACCCTACCTGGAAGGCGACGGCATCCCGCTCAAGGGCAAGGTCTACGCCATCGTCGCCATGTGGATCAGCGTGGGGTTTTCCTGCTGGCTGGTGCCCTATGTCTGGGCACGGGTGGCGGCCTTCACCAGTTGTGCGGCGGTAACGGTCTACCTGCTCAAGCAGAAGACCCGGCGCTAGCCGATAGGCATGAAAAAGGGCGATCAGAGATGATCGCCCTTTTTCATGGGTGACGCCGTGGCGTCAGGCGGCGCTGGCCATGGGGGTTGGCGGCGCCTGATCGGGGACGGTGGGCTCGCCCGGCTCGCTGGGCTGGATGGGCGCCGGATCGGGCTGATCGGGCTCGCCGCCCGCGCGGGGCAGGCCAAAGGCGGCAAGGCTGGCGAATTCGTCGTGCGAATGGATCGGGAAGCGGGACATGGCGTGACTCCTCTGCTGACTCTCTAGGTAGAGTGGTCCGACACCCGGGTAATTCCCCTAGTCACGCTGCTCCGGTCCGCCATGATTGCGTGCAAAGGTTTCCGGCCCCATGGCGGCGATCTGGCCGTCGATCAGCGCCTCGAAAGGCGCGAGCAGCGCATCGAAGCGGCGTGGAGCCTCCAGCGCATTCAGCGCCGTCACCACGGCCTCCACGGTCGATAGCGCATCCGGCGCCGGGGCCTTGCGCACCCGGTAGCGCGAAGGGGCGCCAGGCGGCAGGGTGAGCCTGGGCAGCGCGGCCAATAGCGGATTGGCGTGCAGCAGCAGCCGTGCCTTGCGCCAGGTGCCGTCGGGAATCACCAGCAGCCGTTTCGACTCGATCTTAGCCGGGGGTGGCACGAGGTTCACCGTGAGCGCTTCGGGGCCGGGAAACAACAGCCAGGCATCATGATCGGCGAGCCAGAGCGGCAGGTCGGCAAAGGTCTCGCCGATCTCCAGTTGCGCATTGCTGAGCCCGAGGGCGACCAGACGTGCGGTGTTGAGGGGATGGCGCCGCTCGCTGGGATGCTGCAGCAACAGCACCCGCGTGCGACTGGCCAGCGCAGGGATCAGCGCGCACAGGCAGAGCGACAGGGGACGCTGGCAGCGCGCGCAAGCGGGACGGGACATCAGGGCTTCCAGAGCGAATCGAGGCGGCGATCATACCGGATCGCCGCCGCCCTCCCCGCGACTCAGCGATTGAAGCGGGCGGTGAGATCGTGCAGGTAGTCGGCCATGCCTTCCAGCTCGCGACTCAGTTCCGAGCCGCGCCGGGCCTGGGCGGAACTGTGGTCCGAGAGATCGGCGATGCGGCTGATCTGCCGGTTGATGTCTTCGGACACGTGGCTCTGCTCTTCCACCGCGGTGGCCATCTGCTGGCTCATGGCGGTGATGAGGCTGACCGATTCGCTGATGCCTTCCAGGGATTCGCGTACCGCTGCCGAATGGCGTTCGCTCTGGCGCGAGGTCTCCTCGCCGCGACTGGCGGTGGCCACGGCACGGTCGGCATTGGCCTGCAGATTGGCGATGATCTGGTGGATCTGCTCGGTGGACTCGCGGGTACGGGAGGCCAGCGAGCGCACCTCGTCGGCCACCACGGCGAAGCCGCGACCGGCCTCACCGGCGCGGGCGGCCTCGATGGCGGCGTTGAGCGCCAGCAGGTTGGTCTGTTCGGCGATGGCGGTGATGACGTCGGCGACGCTGCCGATGCTCTGGGTCGAGCTGGCCAGCTCGCCCACCGCCTGGCCGATGTCGCTGACCGCCGTGCCGAGTTCGCGCATGGACATCAGGCTTTCTTCAGCCTTGTCGCGTCCGGAATGCACCATGTTCTCCGCGTTGGCGGCGGCCTGGGCGGTCTCCTGGACGTTTTGCGAGACCTCGTGGATGGTGGAGGTCATCTGGGTGATGGCGGCGGCGGACTGGTCGGTCTCGTGGCGCTGCTGTTCCAGCAGCTCGGCCCCGGACTGGGACAGCTGGGAAGACTCGCGGGCCTTCTGGCGTACGCTGTCGCCAACGTCGGCCAGACGCGTCAAGGCGGTCTGCAGGCGCGCGGCTTCGCTGTGCAACGCGAGATCCAGACGCGCCGGGGCGCCGATCTGGTCGCTGTAGGTCGGCGCGACCACATCGCTGGAGAACATCTTGGGATGATCCGCGAGAATGCGCTCGATACTGGCGCGCTGGCGATACAGCTGGTGGGCACTGACGCCCAGCAGGGCGGCGACGATAAGGGCTACCTGAGCGGTGTCGTCCAGGAGGAAGTGACCGCCCAGGATGCCGCCGGCGGCCGCCACGGTCGACCAGCAGGCGGAGATGGCGCTGGTCAGGCGACGGATCCGGGGCACGGGTGCCTTGCCGGCATTGATCCGGGCATAGAGCTCGCCGGCGCGGCGCACCTCATTGGCACTAGGCAGGGAACGCACGGATTCGTAGCCGATCACCCGCCCCTGTTCCAGGATCGGCGTGACGTAGGCACTGACCCAGTAGAAGTCGCCGTTCTTGCAGCGATTCTTGACGATGCCCATCCACGGCTTGCCCTCCTTGAGGGTCGCCCACATGTGGCCGAATACGGGCGGCGGCATGTCGGGATGACGCACCAGGTTGTGCGGACTGCCGATCAGCTCCTCCCGCGTATAGCCACTGATGGCGATGAACGCTTCGTTGCAGTAGGTGATGTTCCCCTGCAGGTCGGTGGTGGAGATGAGTCGTTCTTCTTCCTTGAAGGTACGGCCCTGTTGGGTGACCGGCAAATTCGTGCGCATGCGGGTGCCTTATCTAGCAGGTTATCTACTCCGTGGGACATCAACCATTTAAATGGTGGCTAATTGCCCGCACAGGTGAAAACGGTAACCCCTTGGTTATCGTCCTAGTCGCTATCGGCATGTTGCATCTGGGCTTTAAGGATGCGTTGAAAACTTTGGATAAGTGGCTCGCGACCCCGCCCTCGGCGGGTGATGAGGGAGAACGGCGCCTGATAGCCGAAGGTCGCCGGTTGCAGCGCCTTGAGGCGCCCCTGGTCGACCCAGGCATGGACATAGTGCTCCGGCAGGTAGCCGATATAGGCGCCGGAGAGGATGAGGATCAGCTGGGCCTCCATGCTTTCCACGGTGGCGGCGCTTTCCTTGAAGCCATGGCGTGCCAGCTCAGCCTGGCTCCAGTAGCCGCGCCGCACCATGCGCTGGCGGGTGATCACCTCGGCGGGAATGCGCCGTTCCGGGAACAGCGGATGACGATCGCTGCAGTAGAGCCAGTGCTGCTCGCGATACAGTGGCTGGTAGACCACCCCGTTCATGCGCGCGGAAAAGGCACCCACCGCCAGGTCCAGCCGTCCTTCGAGCACGCCCAGCTGCAACTCGTAGGGACTGGTCACCGCCAGATGCAGGTGGACGCCGGGATAGTCGTGGGTATAGCTGCCGATCACATCGGCCAGCGGCAGCGCCGGCTCGCTGGACAGTGAATCCAGCACGCCCAGGTTGAGGGTGCCGCTCAACTCGCCCTTGAGGGTGGTGGCATAGCGTTCGAAGCCTTCGATCTCGCCCAGGATGCGCAGCGTCTCCTGGTGAAAGAGTTCGCCCTTGCTGGTCAGGGCGAAGCCGCCACGGCCGCGATGACAGAGGGTGACCCCGAGCTGACCTTCCAGCTGGCTCATGTAGGTGCTGATGGCCGAGGTGGACAGGTTCAGTTCCTGCTGCGCCGCGGCGAAGCCCTGGTGGCGTACCACGCAGGCGAACAGCTTGAGCAGGCGGATGTCGTGGAGGGCATTGGCCATGGCGGACTCCCGGTGGACGCGGCCCGGCAGTCTAGCCATCAGTTCAGAAATCTCTGAAGTGATTTTTTGCCCGCGCCGATTCTTCGCCTGTCAGGGACTTTGCACAATCGGGTCATCAGCACAACGAGGATGACCCGTGGAAAAGATCCTGCACCAGCCGCTGGGCGGCAACGAGATGCCCCGCTTCGGCGGCATCGCCAGCATGCTGCGGCTGCCCCACCTCGCTTCCCCGGCCGGACTCGACGCCGCCTTCATCGGCATACCGCTGGACATCGGTACCTCACTCCGCTCCGGCACCCGCTTCGGTCCGCGGCAGCTGCGCAGCGAATCGGTGATGATCCGTCCGTACAACATGGCCACCGGCGCGGCGCCCTTCGACTCCCTGAGCGTCGCCGACCTGGGCGACGTCGCCATCAACACCTTCAACCTGCTGGACACGGTGCGGCTGATCGAGGAGCACTACGACCGGGTGCTGGAGCACGATGTCATCCCCCTCACCCTGGGCGGCGATCACACCCTGACGCTGCCCATCCTGCGGGCCATGAAGAAGAAATACGGCAAGATCGGCCTGGTGCACGTGGATGCCCATGCCGACGTCAACGAGCACATGTTCGGCGAGAAGATCGCCCATGGCACCACCTTCCGCCGCGCCGTGGAAGAAGGCCTGCTGGACTGCGACCGGGTGGTGCAAATCGGCCTGCGGGCCCAGGGCTATGCCGCCGACGACTTCGACTGGTGCCGCGAACAGGGCTTTCGGGTGGTGCAGGCCGAGGAGTGCTGGCATCAGTCCCTGACCCCGCTAATGGCCGAGGTGCGCGAGCGGGTGGGCGGCGGGCCGGTGTATCTGTCCTACGACATCGACAGCATCGATCCGGCCTGGGCACCGGGGACCGGCACGCCGGAAATCGGCGGGCTGACCACCATCCAGGCGCTGGAAATCATCCGCGGCTGCCGCGGCCTCGATCTGGTGGGCTGCGACCTGGTGGAGGTGTCGCCGCCCTATGACACCACCGGCAATACCGCCCTGCTTGGCGCCAATCTGCTCTACGAGATGCTCTGTGTGCTGCCGGGGGTCGCCTACCGCTGACCCTCCAAGGTGCGGTGACCCGCCATGACGGTCACCCACCCGCTGTCTTTTCGCTGCCGAACACCGGCGGATCGCCTGGTCTGCCGACAACAAGAACGCGGGTTCAGCCTGCGTATAACCGTGTCGAGGCGTCATCCATGGACCATCATGACGGCATCACCCGTATCGAAACCTTCGGGGTCGAGCAGATTCCCGACCACGAACGCCATGCCACCCCCTTCGATCTCTTCCGCCTGATCTTCGGCGGTGCCAACACCTTCGCCACCGCCGTCCTGGGTAGTTTTCCGATCCTATTTGGCTTGTCGTTCCAGGCCGGGGTGCTGGCCATCGCGAGCGGGGTCCTGTGTGGGGCGCTGATCCTGGCGCCCATGGGTCTGTTCGGCGCGCTCAACGGCACCAACAATGCCGTCTCCTCCGGCGCTCACTTCGGCGTGCATGGGCGTATCGTCGGCTCCTTTCTCTCCCTGCTCACCGCCATCGCCTTCTTCTCGCTGTCGGTGTGGAGTTCCGGCGATGCCCTAATAGGCGGGGCGCAGCGCCTGGTCGGGCTGCCGGAGAACGCCCTGACCCTGGGCCTGGCCTACGGACTGTTCGCCGTGCTGGTGCTGACGGTCTGCCTCTATGGCTTTCGCTTCATGCTGTGGGTCAACAAGATCGCCGTGATCAGTGCCAGCCTGCTGTTCCTGCTCGGCATCCCGGCCTTCGCCGGCAGCTTCGACGCCGCTTACGAAGGCACCCTGCAACTGGGCCAACCGGGCTTCTGGGCCGCCTTCATCGGCGCGGCGCTGGTGGCCATGAGCAATCCGGTGTCCTTTGGCGCCTTTCTCGGCGATTGGTCGCGCTACATTCCCCGGCAGACGCCGCGCCGACGCATCCTGCTGGCGGTGATCGCGGCTCAGACCGCCACCCTGATTCCCTTCCTGTTCGGCCTGGCCACCGCCTCCCTGGTGGCGGTGCAGGCCCCCGCCTATATCGCGCAGAACAACTATGTGGGTGGCCTGCTGGCCATAAGCCCCACCTGGTACTTCCTGCCGGTGTGCCTGCTGGCGGTCATCGGTGGCCTGTCCACCGGCACCACGGCGCTCTATGGCACCGGCCTGGATCTCTCCAGCGTGCTGCCCCGGTTGTTGACCCGGGTGCGGGCGACCCTGCTGATCGGGCTGGCGGCCATCGCCTTCATCTTCGTCGGGCGCTTCAGCTTCAACCTGGTGCAGAGCGTCTCCACCTTTGCCGTGCTGATCGTGACCTGCACCAGCCCCTGGATGGTGATCATGATCCTCGGGCTGGTGGTCCGCCGCGGCTTCTATTGCCCGGACGATCTGCAGGTGTTCACCCGGGGCGAGCAGGGTGGCCGCTACTGGTTCCACCATGGCTGGAACTGGCGCGGCATGGGCGCCTGGATTCCCAGCGCCCTGCTCGGCCTCGCCTTCGTCAATCTGCCCGGTCAGTTCGTTGGGCCCCTCGGTGAGCTGGCGGGCGGCATCGACCTGAGCCTGCCGCTGGCCCTGGGCAGCGCCGCCCTGCTCTATCTGCTGCTGCTCCTGCTGTTCCCGGAACCGGCGGCCGTCTATGGCCCGACCGGCCCGCGACGCCCCAGACGCCGGCGTGCCCGCGCAACACCTCCAGGCATCCGCGCCGCCTGATCCCGAACCCTGTCACGGGGCCAGCGCGCCCGGCCTTGCTCAGCCCTACAAGAGATCCCGTCAATGATCCTGGATATTTCCGTCGTCCTGGCCTACGCCCTGGCCATGCTTCTGCTCGGCTGGTACGGCATGCGCCGCGCCCGTAATCAGGAAGAATTCCTCGTCGCCGGTCGCAACCTCGGCCCGGCCTGCTACCTGGGCACCATGGCCGCCACGGTGCTGGGTGGCGCCGCCACCGTGGGCACGGTGCGCCTGGGCTACGTCCACGGGCTGTCCGGCTTCTGGCTGTGCGCCATGCTGGGTGGTGGCATCCTGGTGCTCAATCTGTTTCTCGCCAAACCCCTGCTGAAGTTGCGTATCTACACCGTGACCCAGGTGCTGGAACGGCGCTATACGCCCCTGGCCCGGCAGGCCAGCGCCGCCATCATGTTCGTCTATGCGCTGATGCTGAGCGTGGTCTCGGTGCTGGCCATGGGCACGGTGATCCAGGTGCTGTTCGAGCTGCCCTTCTGGAGCGCCATCCTGCTCGGTGGCAGCGTGGTGGTGATCTATTCCAGCATCGGCGGCATGTGGTCCCTGACGCTGACCGACATCGTCCAGTTCGTCATCAAGACCGCAGGCCTGATGTTCGTGCTGCTGCCCATCTGCCTGACCCGGGTCGGCGGCTGGGACGCCCTGGTGGCCAAGCTGCCGGCCAGCGCCTTCGCCCTGACCACCCTTGGCTATGACACCATCTTCACCTATTTCCTGATCTACTTCTTCGGCATCCTGATCGGCCAGGACATCTGGCAGCGCGTCTTCACCGCGCGCAGCGAAGGCGTGGCGCGAGTGGCGGGCAGCCTGGCCGGCGTCTATTGCGTACTCTATGGTCTGGTAGGTGCGCTGATCGGCATGTGCGCCCGGGTGCTGCTGCCGGACCTGGGCGATGCCAACAACGCCTTCGCCGCCATCGTCCGCAGTACCCTGCCGGACGGCATCCGCGGCCTGGTGATCGCCGCCGCGCTGGCCGCCATGATGTCCACCGCCAGTGCCGGACTGTTGGCGGCCTCCACTACCCTGACCGAGGACCTCCTGCCCCGGCTGCGTGGCGGCAAGGCCTCGACCCTGGGCATGGCACGTGGTTTCACCCTGCTGACCGGCCTGGCCGTGCTCGCCGTCGCCTTACTGGTGAATGACGTCATCGGCGCCCTGACCCTGGCCTACAACCTGCTGGTGGGCGGCATCCTGGTGCCGTTGCTCGGTGCCATCCTCTGGCCGCGCGCGACCACGGCCGGAGCGCTGGCGAGCATGCTGCTGGGCTCGATCGCGGCCATCGTCTTCATGCTCAAGGACGGCCTGGAGGCGAATACGCCGATCTATTTCAGCCTCGGCCTGAGTCTGGTCAGCTTCGTGCTGGTGAGTCTGCTCACGGCGCGTACCCAGGTGGCGCCGCGGCCTGCGTGATCGACCGCTGCTGCGCGAGCGCCATGACGAGGCGCTCTGACACCTGTGGCAAGCTAGGCCACCGAACTGCGGGTGCGCTGCACTGCCTGGACCTCGCTCAGGATCAGGCCGCTGGCGGGGCGCATCGGCATCCGCGCCAGATCGATGCGCAGATCCTGGGTTGGCACCTGGTAGGTCATGTCCTGCAGCAGCAGGCGCAGGGCGGAGGTCATGAGCGCCAGGGCGATGCCTTCGCCCGGACAGCGGTGCTGATGGGCCACATCGCCGCCGCCCTGGGGTACGAAGGCGGCGGCCGGGATCGCCTCGGCGACAAAGCGCGTGGGCTCGAACACCTCGGGACGCTCCCAGCTGCGCGGATCGCGATTGGTGCCATAGAGATCCAGCAGGACGCAGGTGCCGCGGCGGAAGGCGACGCCGTGCCATTCGAAGGTTTCCCGTACTCGCGCCACGGTGAAGGGAAAGAAGGCGTAGAAGCGTCGCACCTCCTGGGCGAAAGGCAACCGGGCGGCGGGATCGGCCCGCAACCGTTCGCGCCAGGCCGGTTGCTTGTAAAGCGCCAGGGCGGCAAAGGTGGAAAAGCGTGCTACGGCCACCGTTGGCCGCAGCACATTGAGCAGCTCCACCGCGGCCACCCGTGGCGACAACGGCTGACCATCCGGCTCCCGGTGCTGCGCGATCAGCGCCAGGGCGCTGCCAGTCGGTGCCGGCTGCTTGCGGGCCTGCTCGACCTGCCCGCCAAGCCAGCGCTCCAGCCGCCGACGTGCCCGGCGAGCGCCCAGGTTGGCCAGGCCTGGGCTGCCGGCGCCTTCGAGCAGCGCGACCAGGTCGGCACAGCGCTGCCCCTCCTCTTCCGGGGCCAGGGTGACGCCCGCCCAGTCGCAGACCGCGCGGGTATAGAGGCGATGCAATTCGTCCAGCAGGATAATCTCGCCGCGGCTCTGCCAGCTGGGCAGCCTGGCGCGCCACTCCCGTTCCACCCGGGTGATCAAGGCCTCCACCCGCGCCGGCCGGGTAATCTCAAGGAAGAGCGCCTTGCGCTGGCGGTGAGCCGCACCATCCAGGCCCTGGACGCCGCCTTCGCCGAACAGTGTCTGGCGCAGTGACCGGGGCGCGGCATCCACTCGGGTGAAACGTTCCTCACGATAGAAGAGCTCCACCGCCGCCTGGCCACGCAGACAGAGGATGGGCTGCAGGAACAGCCGGGTGGCGAAGACATCGCTATCCAGGCGATCGCAGCGATTGCTGATGAAGGCATAGCCTTCGCGCAACAGTGCCAGGCTCGAATCGAAAGCCGAGAGCGGTGGCAGGATGGACATCGAGAGCTCCAGGGGAGGGAAAGGTCCTGCCCGTGGGACCGCGGGCAAGCGGCGCCGGTGCCTCCGCTGCGCTTGCTGTTTTTGCAGCGACGCCGCGACGATATCGGGTCGCCGCATTCGAACGCTGGCGGTCGAGCGGAGGTCCACGCAGCAGGGGCCGTCGTCGCGACGCTCCGCATTCCGGACAAGGCTCTCGCGTTTGAACCCCACCCGTCGTTCCCGTCTGCAACTCCTTCTTCTGCTGACCCTGGCCGTCCTTACCCTGGCGCTCGGCTGGTCCCCCTTGGACCGTTTCACCTGGACGATCGAGCAGCTACTGGTGATCATCGCCGTGCTGGGCGTGGCCCTGGTCCAGCGACGGCTTCGGCTGTCGGCCAGCGCCAGCCTGCAACTCTTCGGCTTTCTGGTGCTGCACCAGATCGGCGCCCACTACACCTATTCCCGGGTGCCCTACGACGACGCCTGGCAGGCCCTGACCGGTTACCGGCTGACCGAGGTCCTGGATCTGCAGCGCAACCACTACGACCGGCTGGTCCACCTCGCCTATGGCCTGCTGTTGGCCCGGCCAATTCGGGAAGTGGTCCAGGGCCTGACCGGGCTGCGCGGCTGGCGGAGCGCCTATGTGGCCCTGGAATTCATCCTGGCCTCCTCAGCCGGTTACGAATTGATGGAATGGCTGGGCGCCGATCTGCTGGCGGGCGACGCCGCGGAAGCCTTCGTCGGCGCCCAGGGCGACCCCTGGGACGCGCAAAAGGACATGGCCCTGGCCTTCGTTGGCGCCCTGCTGTCGCTGGTCTGCCGCCATGGCTGGCCCGGTCGCCGCGGGACCGGCCATGGCGCTGACTCGCCCTAGCGGGCGATCACGGGTTCCAGGGCTTCCAGCCAGCAGACCACCGCCACGGCGCCGCCATCGGGAATGCCGCGGGCCCGTTCGCCCAGGTAACTGGCGCGACCCTGGGCCGGCAGCATCTCGGCGGTAGCCGCGGCGCCCTCGCGAGCGGCAGCGAGGGCCGTGGCAAAGGCCTGCGCCGGGCTGGCACCAGCCCGGGCACCGTCCGACAGGGCATCCGCTGCCGGTCGCAAGGCATCGAGCATGGTGCGCTGGCCCGGTTGGGCGCCGCCGAGTTCGGCAAGGGCCTGGACGCCGCCATCGAACGCTTCGGCCCATTGAGCCAGCGTGGGTCGCTCCACCCCGTCCAGCACCTGGGCGGCGCGGACCAGGGCGCAGGCGTAGAAGGGTCCGGAGCTGCCGCCGATGGCGCGGCGCAGAGCCTGCCCCATGGCTGCCAGGGCACTGGCCGGGGCGTACCAGGCGCTGGCTGGCAAGGCGCGCATCGCTTCGGCGCCACGGGCCAGGCTGGTGCCGAGATCGCCATCCCCGGCGCGGCTGTCCAGATCGGTGAGGCGAGCTTCGTTGGCCAGCAGGCTGGCGATGATCGCATCTGCCGCCTCCTGCAGACGCTCGGCCAGGGGACCAGGGGTGCGAGGGATCGTTTCGGCTGCCGCCGCGGGTGCGGGCAACAGGGTGGGCGCCGCCGGGACCCGGCCTTCACCCGGCCAGGCCCGCGCCTGGGTCGGCGCATCGAGCAGCGCCAGGCGCGCCTCATCCACCGGCAGCAGCGACAGCGAACAGCCGGGCATGTCCAGGGCGCTGAGGAAGGTACCGGTCCAGGCGCGTTCCACCACCAGACCGCGCTGGCGCAGCTGACTCACTGCCGCCCGCGCCACCAGGGCGAGTTCCAGCGGCGGCGTCGCGCCCAGGCCATTGACCAGCAGCGCGAGGCGCGTGCCCTCTGGATAGCCGCCGTCTTCAATAAGGGTATCCAGCAGCCGCGCCACGGTGGCGTCGGCGCCCAGCCGGGGGCCGCGCTCGACGCCCTGCTCGCCATGGATGCCGAGGCCCCATTCCACCTCGTCGTCCGCCAGCTGGAAACCCGGATAGCCTACCGCCGGCACCGTACAGGCGCCCAGGGCCACGCCCATGCTGCGCACCTCGGCGCTCGCGGCGCGGGCCAGGGCGGCCACCTCGGCCAGGGGACGTCCGGCGGCGGCCGCCGCGCCCGCCAGTTTGTGGATCAGCACGGTGCCCGCGATGCCGCGGCGCCTTTCCGGCGCCACGGTGTGCCGGAGGGCCGCGTCGTCCGCCACCAGCACCGTCTCGACCGGAATGCCTTCGCTGCGCGCCAGTTCGGCGGCCAGGCCGAAGTTGAGCCGGTCGCCGGTGTAGTTCTTGACCACCAGCAGGGCGCCGGCAGGACCGGCCGCGGCCCGGATCGCGGCCAGCACGGCATCCACGCTCGGCGAGGTGAAGACGTCTCCCGCCACTGCCGCGGTTAGCATACCCTCGCCGACATAGCCGGCATGGGCCGGTTCGTGGCCGCTGCCGCCGCCGGAAATCACCGCCACCGGGCGCTCGCCCGCTGCGGCCAGGGGCTGGCGCAGGATGACCTGCTCCTCGGCCAGCAGGGCCAGGCCGGGATCCAGGCTGACGAGACCTTCGAGCAGTTCGCGAACCACCATGGTGGGGCTATTGATCAGCTTCTTCATCGGGGACTCCTGAGGGCGAGAGGTCGCCGCAGTATGGCACGGGGTCCCGTGCCTGCCTGGCAGCGACCTGAACGGCCGGCTGACAGGCGCGCAACGGCCTTCCGCCGGACCGGGACGGCAGGCTATCGTTGGCCCGGGAAGCTTTTCACGACCGGGATGTCTCACGCTGTTAGCCAGCCGCGCTCCTGCGCGCTCCCCGTCGAGGTCCGTCATGCCGATCAAGATCGTTCCACGCTCTGCCTGTCGTGGGTCGGAGATCACCCCCGAAGCCGTCTACCTGTCCCGGCGCCAGCTGCTCGGTGCCAGCGGCGCCCTGCTCGCCGGCGCCGCCCTGCCCGGCTGGGCGCTGGCGGCCGCTTCCAGCTATGGCGACGTCGAAGCCGCCAAGGGCCCGGACTGGTTCGAACGCAAGCTGCCTGATACCCGCTGGCAGGCGGCCACGGTCAAGGGCGAGGACATCACGCCCTTCAAGGACGCTACCCACTACAACAACTTCTATGAATTCGGGCCGGACAAGAGCGATCCCGCCGCCCATGCTGCGCAGTTGCCCACCCAGCCCTGGAGCGTGGTAGTCGATGGCGAGGTGGGCAAGCCCGGCACCTACGGGCTGGAAGACCTCTTCGGCCCCGACACCCTGGAAGAGCGCATCTACCGCATGAGGTGCGTCGAGGCCTGGTCCATGGTCATCCCCTGGCTTGGCTTTCCGCTGGCCAGCCTGCTCAAGCGCGTCGAACCCACCGGCAAGGCGCGCTACGTGAAGTTCGAGACGCTCAAGGACCCGCAGCACATGCCCGGCATGAACTCCAGCTTCGCCCTGCTGGACTGGCCCTATGTGGAAGGCCTGCGCCTGGATGAGGCCATGCATCCGCTGACGCTGATGACGGTGGGCATGTACGGCCGCGTGCTGCCCAACCAGAACGGCGCGCCGCTGCGGCTGATCGTGCCCTGGAAGTACGGCTTCAAGGGCATCAAGTCCATCGTCCGCATCAGCCTGGTGGCCGAGCAGCCACGCACCACCTGGCAGGGCATGGCGCCCAACGAGTACGGCTTCTATGCCAACGTCAATCCGGAAGTGGACCACCCGCGCTGGAGTCAGGCCCGCGAACGGCGCCTGCCCAGTGGCCTGTTCAGCCCCAACGTGCGGCCGACGCTGATGTTCAACGGCTATGACGAGGAAGTGGCTTCGCTCTACAGCGGCATGGATCTGCGGAGAAACTACTGATGGGATTGCTGCTCTGGCGGGTCGCGGTGTTTGTCGCCGCACTCTGCCCGCCGCTGTGGTGGCTGTACCTGGCCTGGATCTTCGCCCTCGGTCCGGATCCGGGCAAGGCGCTGGTGGACAAGCTGGGGACCGGCGCCCTGGTGCTGCTGCTGCTGACGCTGAGTCTGACGCCGCTGTCGCGCCTCACCCGCTGGAAGCTCTGGCCGGTGATCCGCCGCCAGCTCGGCCTCTGGACCTTCACCTATGCCCTGCTGCACTTCCTCGGCTACCTGGCGTTCGTGCTGGGCTTCGACCTGTCGCAACTGGGAGTGGAGTTGCAGCGCCGGCCCTACATCATCGTGGGTGCCGCAGCGCTGCTGATCCTGTTGACCCTGGCCGTCACTTCCAACCGCCCCGCCATGCGCCGCCTGGGCAAGCGCTGGAAGGAACTGCATCGGCTGGCCTACCTGGTGCTGGGCCTGGGGCTCTTGCACTATCTCTGGATCGTGCGCTCGGATCTCGAAGAGTGGTCGATCTACGCAGCCATCGGCGCCGCCTTGCTGGCCTTCCGCCTGGTGGACGGCTGGCGGCGCAAGAAACGCAGTCATTCGGCAGCCAACCCGGCTCGTTGATTACCACCGCTGAAGCAGAGAGGTGAATCCCCTCTGCTTCAGCGCTATAGGGGTGGTATTAAAAAAGGCTACCAGGGAATACCTTGGGCCGGCAAGATCCGGCACAGGGGTGGTATAAAAAAGGCCTGGCGCCATGGGAGCCAGGCCTTTTGCCTAGAGACGCCGGATCAGCGCTGCGCGGCCTGGCGCAGACCCTTCAGGGTGTTGAGCGGGGCATCCACCACGAAACTGTTGGCCAGCCAGGACGGCACGTTGCCACCGGGCTCGCTCTGGGCCTCGTAGGTCACTTCCGAGCCACCGTTCTTCGGCACCACGCGCCACTGGCCCTGGAAGCTCGCCACCCGCACATAGCCATCGGCGGCAGGACGATAGTCGGGCTGGCCTTCGAGGGTGCGGGTGAAGCCGCCGTCGGGGGTCTTCTGCTCGGTGATATGCAAGACCACGTCGCGCGCGGTCACCGGCCAGGGCATCTCGATGCGCATGTAGGTCCAGGCCTGGTTGTCCTGCCGCTTGAGCACCTGCAGCGACTGGCAACGGAAGATCCATTTGCAGGAGCCCACCGGATCGTCCTGCAGCTTGGCGATGGTGGCTGGATCGGCCTTGATCTGGACCACGCCGCGATAGGCCTTGTACTTGGAGCCAGCGACGGCGCGGGTATAGACCTGGATACCGTCTTCCTGCTTGGCGAGTTGCCAGTCTTCGGCCTGGGCCAGACCAGTGGCGACGAGCAGGGTCAGGGCGAGGATGGAGCGAAGCGGCTTGTGCATGGGACGTCCCTTGTTGTTGTGATTGTCGGAGAGCGCAGTTCAGAACCGGATCAGGCGGCGGTTTCACCCTCCAGGCGCAAGAGGATGGCCATGGCCTCGGCGCTGTTGCTGCCGCAGAAGGCCAGCTCGGCCCGGAAGCCGCCGCACACCGCCGGGCGCAGCGGAGAGCCGAACAGATCGCAGCGATTGGTACTGTCCAGGTGGGCGCAGCGCACGCCGGAAGGCTTGCCCTGGGGCATGCGTGGCAGCGGTGAGGAGATCGACGGCGCGATGCAACAGGCGCCACAGCCCGGACGGCATTCCATGGTGAAACTCGCTGGAGAAGAGGCTTGAAGCTTAAAAGCAAGGCTGGCGCCTCACAAGCAAATCGTGACCAGATGTCGCTATCGAGTCATGAATGTAACATTCATTCGCACGATGCTACGCAACCCAGAGATTTTTCGGCCGTCATATCTGCGATGAGCGGGGCGGCTGGCCCGAGGGCGTGACGATGAAGCATTGGCTGGTGCTGGACCTGGAGGCGACCACCGACGAGGGCGGCTGGCCGCTGGAGTTGATGGAAATCATCGAGATCGGCGCGGTGATGGTGAACGCCGAGGGGCAGGAGCTGGATCGCTACCAGAGCTTCGTCCAGCCCGAGCGCCTGCCGCTGCTGACGCCCTTTTGCCGCAACCTCACCCACATCAGCCAGGCGGATGTCGATGGCGCCGAGCCGCTGGCAGGCACCTGGCTGGGCTTCGAGCGCTGGCTGGGCGCCTATGAAACCACCCTGGCCGGCTGGTGCAGCTGGGGCGATTTCGACCGCCGCCTGCTGGAGCGCGCCTGGCGCGAGCATGATCTGCACACCCATCTGGCGCGGGTACCGCACCGCAATCTCAAACAGGCCTTCGCCAAGGCCCGCGGCCTGGCGCGCCCGCTGGGTCTCACCGCCGCGTTGGAGTCGGCGGGGCTGGCCTTTACCGGCGTGTTGCACCGTGCCGAGACCGATGCGCGCAATACCGCCAAGCTGCTGCCGGCCAGCCTGCCCGCCTTCGCTCGCTAGTCGCCGTGTGGACCGGTGACAGCCGGGGACGGCCTTGGGCATACTCGCGGACGCTTCTAACCGCTCTCGCACAAGGAAATCCGATGTTCAAGGTCAACGAATACTTCGACGGCACCGTCAAATCCATCGCCTTCAGCCTCAAGTCCAAGCCGGCCACCCTCGGCGTCATGGCCCCTGGCGAATACGAATTCGGCACCAGCCAGCTGGAGATCATGCATGTGGTGGCCGGCGCCCTGACCGTCAAGCTGCCGGGCAGCGAGAGCTGGGAAACCTTCGCCGCGGGCAGCCAGTTCACCGTGCCGGCCAACGCCAAGTTCCAGCTCAAGGTCGCGGAAGACACCGCCTACCTCTGCGAATACCACTGATTTCGCGCGTCCCGTCTCTCGGCCATCCAGGCCGACTGGCGGGGGCCGCTGTCCTGCCTGAACGCTTCCGCTCCGCCTCGGTCCTAAGCGACACCGCCGCTTTCGGAGTCGTCGCCATGTCGCCAGTCGCAGCCCAGGGCACTCGCCAGCCGAGCCACACCCGCCCCTTCGAGCAGCAGCCCCGGAATCTCCCGACGCATGGG
>NZ_ANBZ01000075.1:0-22117 GCF_000316965.1 Pseudomonas sp. 313 | reverse complement strand
CTTTGAATAGGCTCTTACAGCCGGGCGACGTCTTCGGCCTGCAGACCCTTCTGGCCTTCGATCACCGAGAACTCCACCTGCTGGCCTTCGACCAGGGAGCGGTGGCCTTCACCACGAATGGCGCGGTAGTGAACGAACACGTCGGCGCCGCCCTCGCGTTGAATGAATCCATATCCCTTGGCGTCATTGAACCACTTGACGGTCCCGGTTTCGCGTTGCTCACCCATCACATCTCTCCGAAGCTTTTCTGGATTTCCTATCCCCGCTCGCCACAGCCTGGGCGACCGGGTCGCTTTGTTGTATCGGTACGGATCGCGCATCGGACCGGTCACCAGGCTGGCCCGTATCCGACCATCGGCAACACGTTGCCGAAACCTTATGAAGCAGGGCTTTTCCGGCAAAAGCAACGTTCTTTACGCACAGTGCCATCACGGCTGGAAGCCACGCCAGCGCCGGATTGTCGACGATTTGAATGGCATTTTTTCGACGCTGGGGACAAGGCGCCGACTGCCGGGTCGAAGTCAGAACAACACGGGTGATTTTACGCCCGCCAGGCCATCCGGCACACTGCCGCCCCGTCCACCCGGTAGCCCTCCATGACCCGTTCGCCGCTGCGTCTGCTGGCCTTTTCGCTGCTCAAGCGCCTGCTCTATCTCTGGGTTCGCTCCGAGACCACCCAGGCGGCCAGCCTGCTCAGCCGCATCGATCCCACCAAACCAGTGCTCTACGTACTGCCCGAGGCCTCGCTGAGCGATCTGGCGGTGCTCGACCGGGAATGCCGCAAGGCCGGCCTGCCACGACCGCTACGCCCGCTGGTGCTGGGGAGCAAGACCGAACCACTGGCCTACTTCAACGCCACCGGCAAGGCGAACTGGCGCGGGCGCCCCGCCCGGCGCTCGGTACCTCCTACCCTGCGCCGGGTGGTGACCGCAGTGACCGAGCAGCAGCTGGAAGACGTCCAGCTGGTACCGGTCAGCGTCTTCTGGGGCCAGTCGCCGGATCGCGAGACCAGTCCCTGGAAGCTGCTCTGGGCGGACAACTGGGTGGTGACCGGACGGCTGCGCAAGCTGGCGCGCATCCTGGTGCTGGGCCGGCTGACCCGGGTGCAGTTCTCCAAGCCGCTGTCGCTGGGCGAACTGGCCAGCCAGCGCCCCGATCCACAGCGCCTGGAACGTCTGGTGATGCGGCGGTTGCGCATCCACTTCCGCAACGTGCGCCAGGCGGTGATCGGCCCGGACCTGTCGCACCGACGCACCCTGCTGCGCGGCCTGCTGCGGGCGCCCCAGGTACGGGCGACCATCGCCCACGAAATCGTCCAGCGCAAGGCCACCCCCGGGCGCATCGAAGACGAGGCGGCGCACTATGCGCGGGAGATCGCCTCGGACTTCTCCTATCCGGTGGTGCGCTGCCTGGACGTGGGTCTACGCTGGTTCTGGAACAGCATCTACGATGGCGTCACGGTCAGCCACATCGAGCGGATCCAGGAGATGGCGCCCGGTCACACCGTGGTCTACGTGCCCTGCCATCGCAGCCACATCGACTACCTGCTGCTGTCCTACCTGCTGTTCCAGAACGGCCTGACGCCGCCGCACATCGCCGCCGGCATCAACCTGGACATGCCGGTGGTGGGCAATATCCTGCGCCGTGGCGGGGCCTTCTTCATGAGGCGCAGCTTCAAGGGCAACGCCCTCTATGCCGCGGTGTTCAACGAATACCTGCACAGTCTGTTCAGCCGCGGCTTCTCCACCGAATACTTCGTCGAGGGCGGCCGTTCGCGTACCGGACGCACCCTGCAGCCGCGCACCGGCATGCTGGCCATGACCCTGCGTAGCTTCCTGCGCGACTCCCGGCGGCCCATCGTCTTCGTGCCGGTGTACATCGGCTACGAGAAGGTCTTCGAGGGCCGCACCTACCTGGGTGAATTGCGCGGCGCGGCGAAAAAGAGGAATCCATCTTCGACCTGGTCAAGGTGTTTGGCGCCCTGCGCCAGCGCTTCGGCCGGGTCTGGGTCAACTTCGGCGAACCCATTCCGCTGCAGGGCTTTCTCGATGCCCGCCGTCCGGGCTGGCGCGACGAACCCCTCGACGAAGACCTGAAGCCCGCCTGGTTCAATTCGGTCACCCACGAATTGGGCGAGCGGGTGGTACGCCGCATCAACGCCGCGGCGGCCGTCACCCCGGTCAACCTGGTGGCCCTGGCGCTGCTCTCGACCCATCGCCAGGCCCTCGACGAAGGCGCCCTGGTACGCGCCATCGACCTCTATCTGGATCTGCTGAAGCGGGTGCCCTACTCCACCAGCGTCACCCTGCCCGAGGGCGACGGCCAGGCGATCATCGAGGAGGTGCGCGCCCTGGGTTTCCTCTCCGAGCAGCAGGACGCCCTGGGGCGCATCCTCTACCTGGACGAGCAGAACGCGGTGCTGATGACCTACTACCGCAACAACGTCCTGCACCTCTTCGCCATCCCGGCACTGATCGCCAGCTTCTTCCAGAACACCGGGCGCATGACCCGTGAGCTGATCCATAGATTCGCCCTGGCGCTCTATCCCTATCTGCAGGCCGAATTGTTCATCCACTGGGAGCGCGAGGAGCTGCCCCTGGTGCTGGACGGCTGGCTGGAAGCCATGGTGGAGCGCGGCCTGCTGCGTATCGAGGACGACGTCTTCGTGCGCGCCGCGCCCAGCTCGCGGCAATTCGTCCGCCTCACCCTGCTGGCGCGGGCCGTCCTGCAGACCCTGCAGCGCTACTACATGACCACCGCGCTGATCCTCAACCACGGCCAGAACAGCCTGACCGCTCCGCAGCTGGAAGAACTCTGCACGGTGATGGCCCAGCGGCTGTCGGTGCTGCACGGCCTCAATGCGCCGGAATTCTTCGACAAGTCGCTGTTCCGCCATTTCATCCAGACGTTGCTGGCCGAGGGGGTGTTGCGCAAGGCCGACGACGGCACCCTGGGCCACCATGAATTGCTCGGCGAGTTGGCCGAGGGTGCCGGCAAGCGGGTGTTGCCGGCGGAGATTCGCCTGTCGATCCGCCAGGTGGCCCTGGACCGCCCCGATGCCCCGGACCTGCCGGATCCGGAAACACCCGTTGTCGCCGGCAACTAAGCCGGCGTCCGTGGGTCACAGCAGTCGATTTCAGTCCAGGATCTAGCCATGAAAAGAATCGCCGCCCTGCTCGCCACCTCGCTGCTGCTCAGCGCCTGTAGCGGGCTGCGCCCCGGCCCCGCGACACCACCGCCGCCGAGCGGCCAGCCGTTGCCGCCCACCGAGCAGCCGCAGACCACCACCCCTGGCGTACCCACCCAGCCAAGCATGACCAGTCTCAGCGGTCAGGCCACCTTTACCGCCAACGAGCCAGTGCCGCCTACCGCCAAGCTCACCGTCAGCCTCTACAGCGCCAGCGCCGGCGACACCCCTGCCGGTCGGCTGGCCCAGCGCACCCTGTTCGTCAAGCAGCAGGGCCAGGTGCCCTTCCGCCTCGACTACGCCCCAGCCAAGGTCAAGAACGGCGAGCGCTACCTGCTCAGCGGCCGCATCCTGCTGGGCGGTCGCCCACTGTACCTGACCCAGGAGCCGGTAGTGGTGGACCTGAACAGCGGTGGCGAGGTGGAGTTGCCGTTGCAGCCGGTGCGTTGAGGTCCAGCCACTCTGGATGTCCATTTCGTAACAGCAGCTGTCCGCTGACTGGTTAAGCGATAGCGATAAAAGGCAAGGTCCGGGTTCCATGATCGCTCAGGAACCCGCTCTTGGACTTTGCCCAACTAACGCTCACGACACCCCGACTTTCGATCAGGCCTTTCCAACCGTCTGACCTTGAGACCTATGCGTCCTACCACAGCAAGCCGGGTGTCTACCGGTATCTTTATAGCGAACCCCCTACCTCAGCGGCGCTCGTCGAGCGTTTCCGCGATCTGCAGCAGCCCCGCTTCGAGACGACGGGCGACGAGTTAAGGTTGGCCGTCGTGAGGAAGGCTGATGACAGGGTCTTGGGCGAGGTGTTGCTCAAGCTGGCAAGCGTGGACGCACGGCAAGCTGAGGTCGGCTACATCTTCGATCCTGAACAGGCAGGCCAGGGCTACGCCACCGAGGCCGTTGCGCGATTACTCACCTTCGGTTTCGCGGAGCTAGGCCTGCACCGCATTTTCGCTCGCCTGGACGTGCTCAATCAGGGCTCGATAGGCGTGGTGGAACGCCTGGGCTTGCGCCGGGAAGCCCACTTCGTCGAGAACGACCGCTTCGCCGGAATGTGGGGGGACGAGTACGTCTACGCGGTGCTGGCGCAAGAATGGCCGGTAGCGCAGACCTAATAACCCTTGGCTGACGCGCGGCAGCCTTCGAACACGCGCTTGCCGTAACGCCGACTAGGCTTCTCTGGCAGCCAAGTGCTCGACCTCGGCTGCTACCGGACAACTCGAGCCACAGGCAGACTCATCGCAGAAGCGGCAGAGATGATCGGCCTGCTGCGCGCCGGTCGTCAGCGCGGCCAGTATGGCTGCCAAGGCCTGCTGCAAGGCGTCCCGCTGGGTCTGGGGTACGGCATCCAGTGCCCGCGTCAATACCGCCGTTCGCGCCGCGATCAGCCGCTCACGTTGTACCTCGCCCGCCGAAGTCAGGCTGGCCTGGACTTCACGGCGATCCTGCCCAGGTTGGCGACTGACCAGGCCCGCACCGACCAGGGCATCGAGCGTGCGCACCATGACCGAATGGCTGAGACCGGCAATGGCTGCCAGCTCACGGATCGTCAGGCCGGGATACTGAGCCAGGGCATTGAGCACGGTACAGCCGGCGCTGCTGACGCCACTCGCCTGCTGTAAAGCCTGGGTCTGGGCATCGGTCACGGCCAGAGCGCAGGCCCCCAAGAGATTTTCCAGTTGCGCTTCGTTCATGGCTCTAATATATGTGTTCTGCATACATTTAAAAACACGTCACTATTCATTAGCTTCATCCCCATGACTTCTCAGAATGCGAGCCTAGCTTAAATGACAGCCACCCAAGCGATCCCCTTCAAGCGCGACCGCAGTCTGGCGACGCTAGCCATGATAGGTTCGGCAGCCTGCTGGGGCCTGGCCACCGTCGCCAGCCGCGACCTGCTGGAACAGGTGCCCGCCGCGACCCTGCTGCCGATCCAATTGCTAGCCAGTCTGCTCTTTCTGGCTATTCTCGCATCGCGCGAGAGCCGCCGGCCGGCATCGTGGCCGCTCTTGCTGCGTACCGCCTGGCCAGGCGTGCTCGAACCAGGGCTGGCTTATGGGATAGGGCTCGCCGGTCTCTCCCTGACCAGCGCCGGCCATGCCGCGGTGATAGGTTCGGCCGAACCCATGTTCATCGTCCTGCTGGGCTGGCTACTACTGGGGCAACGTCCTCGGCGACGCCTGCTCGCTTGTCTGCTGAGCACCGTGATCGGTTTGTCGCTGATCGGCCTTTGCGGTAGCGAGACCGGGAATTCGGCAACCTCGCTCCGGGGCGATCTGCTGATCGTGCTGGGGACGCTGTTCGCCGCCGGCTACGTCATCGCTTCGTCGCGCTTGGCAAATCTCTATCCACCCGCCAGCCTGGCCTTGGTGCAACAAGGCGCTGGACTGTTGTTCATTCTGACGCTGCAAGGGGTCATCGTCGCCGCGGGGTTCGCCACCCCCCGCTGGGATGCCCTGGACAAGGCAGTGATCGCCGAGGCGGCGCTGTCCGGGGTTCTACAATACGCCCTGCCCTTTTGGCTCTACCTCCTGGGCTTGCGCCACCTGAGCGCCGCCAGCGCCGGTCTCTATCTCGCCCTCATTCCGGTATTCGGCCTGGTCGCCGCCTTTCTCTGGCTGGACGAACGACCGACGATGGGCATGCTTCTCGGCGCCGCCCTCATCCTGGCGTCCATCGCGGTCGCGAGGCGATATACCTGACTCCCCTGCTACGCCTCGTTCTGGGTTCCGTGCGAAGATCCTGGCTCTTACCCTTCTCCCAAGGTGACTCGTGACGCCACGCCTCGCCATCAAGAGCTATGAGGGCGAACATCGGCCCCATGCCCATGCCTTCGCCCAGTTGGTGCTGCCCATTCAGGGCGGGATGCAGCTGGAGCTGGAAGGTCGAGGCGAGACGCGACTGCATACCGGTCTCGCGGCCCTGGTAGCGCCTGACTGCGGTCATGCGCAGCTGTCCGCGCCGGACAGCCGCTTCCTGGTGATCGACTGCGCAACCGACTGGCTACCGGCCCGGACGCTGGATCAGGCGCTGCGCCAACCCGGCCTGCCGATTCCACCGGCGGCACGGCAGTTGATCACCTTTGCCGAACTGACTCCAGCGGCAGCCCTCACCCAGCACGCCAGCGAACTCATACGCCTGCTCCTGCACTCCCTTACCATCACAGTCCCGGCCTCGGCCTTCGAGCTCTTGCTGGCACGGGTAGAGGCCCAGCCGGCGGGTGACTGGACCAATGCGGCCATGGCCAATCTGGCCGGGGTCGGCCTGAGTCGCCTGCACCTGCTTTTCCACGAGCGCTTCGGCCAGACACCCCAGGCCTGGCTGACCGATCTGCGGCTGCGCCAGGCCCAGCGCTGGCTGGGAGACAGCCGCCTGCCCATCGTCGAGATCGCCCTGCGCGTCGGCTTTTCCGATCAGGCCGCCCTCACCAGGGCCATGACCCGTCGCCAGGGCATCAGCCCCGCCGCCTGGCGGCGCAGCCAGCGCACGCCTGGGTAAAAAACGCCGGAGCCTCGCGCAAGACCCACCCCTCAGGCTATCGCCAGACTGCTGCCGAAACAGCGAAGGCGAGTGACATGAGCGAACGACGGGTATCGGCAACGGGAATTGGCTATGGGGTCGCGGCAGGCCTGTGCTGGGGCGTGATCTTTCTCGCCCCGGCGCTGGTGCCCGATCTCGGCGGCGCCCAGTTCGCCGTGCTGCGCTTTCTCTGTTACGGCGGGGTCTCGCTGGTGTTGCTCCTGCCACGCTGGCACAGGCTGCGCGCACAACTCACCCGTAGCGATGGGAGACGGCTGTTCTGGCTGAGCCTGATCGGCAACCTGGGCTACTACGCCCTGGTAGGCGCCGGGGTGCAGCAGGCCGGCATCGCCGCGACCACCCTGATCGTCGGCCTGATTCCGCTGCTGGTAGCCCTGGCCGCGCGCGCTGACACCGGGGCCGTGGGTGTCGATCGCCTATGGCCATCAATGGCCTGTGCCCTGCTCGGGGTGGGGCTGATCAGCTACGAGGCGCTGACCGTCACGGCCCTGGGCGCCCAACCGGCCCTGGGTTTGCTCTGCGCCTGCGGCGCCCTGCTGGCCTGGAGTTGGTTCGCGGTAGCCAATACCCGTCACCTGACCGTGACTGCCATCGGCAGCCACGACTGGGCCCTGCTGCTGGGCGGAGTGACCGGCCTCCAGGCGCTGCTGGCCGCGCCCTTCCTGCTGGGGCCGGAACTGCTGGTACGGGCACCCCAGGACTGGGTGCAGCCGCTGGTGGTAGCCGCCGGCGTGGCGCTGCTCGCCTCGGTGGTCGGTGGCTTCTGCTGGAACCAGGCCAGTCGCCGCCTGCCGCTGACCCTGAGCGGCCAGGCCATCGTCATCGAAACGCTGTCTTCGCTGCTCTACGGCTTTCTCTGGCAGTGGCGGTTACCGACGCTGCTGGAAGCCCTGGCCATCGGCCTGCTGATCGTGGGGGTGGTCTGGTGCCTGAGGTGCCACCAGCAGCCTGTCCCGACCAGCGCGCCAGCCGGGTCGGCCTGCTAGCAGCGCAGCCCTAGAACAACCGGGCTATCTCGTTCAGGCTGAGCACGATGAACAGCGCCGCGGCCAGCCCCAGCAGGCCGTTGGACAGCCAGCCCGAACGCCATTCCTTGGGCACCCGCTTGGAGTTGAGCAGCCAGATCAGCGTCAGGGCCAGGAACGGCATGAAGAAGGCGCCAAAGGCCCCGTAGGCGATGATCAGGCCAAAGGGGCGGCCGAGCAGCAGCAACACCATCGGCGGGAAGGTCAGCCAGAGCACATAGAAACGGAAGGCCGGGGTCTTCTCCAGATCACCCCGGTCGCCGGTGCCACCGGTGGCCTGGCGGACGAAGTCGGCGAACAGCAGGGACACGCCGTGCCACACCCCCAGGATCGAGGAGAAGGTGGTCGCCGCGAAGCCGATCAGGAAGACGGTGGAGACCACCGGGCCGAAGCGCTGCTCCAGCACCTCGTCCAGGTCGAGCAGGCCGCGATCGCCGCTGGAAAGGGTGATCTGCGCGGTATAGAGCAACTCGGCGCCGACGATGAGCATGGCGATGACGAAGATGCCGGTGGCGGTGTAGGCCACCTGATTGTCCAGGCGCATCACGCCCATCCAGGCCGGAGTCCGCCAACCCTTGGCGTTCACCCAGTAGCCATAGGCGGCCATGGTGATGGTGCCACCGACGCCGCCGATGAGGCCCAGGGTGTAGATCGCCGAGCCTTCGGGGATGGTCGGCACCAGGCCGGTGACGGCATGGCCGAGGTTGGGCATGACCAGGATGGCCAGCCCCACCACCACCACGAACATCACGCCGATGAAGAACTTCATCGCCGCCTCGAACACCGCATAGCGATTGAGCAGCACGAAGACCGCGCCGGCGATGCCCGACAGGGCGCCCCAGGCCCAGAACGGCAGCACGTCCGGGAACAGCGCGGCCAGCGGCAAGGCCGTGGCGCTCATGGCGGTGCCGCCATAGACGAAGCCCCAGAGCACGATGTATATGCCGAAGTACCAGTAGGTCCAGATGCCCAGGGAGCGCCAGCCTTCGAGCATGGTCGAGCCGGTGGCCAGGTGGTAGCGCGCGGAGCCTTCGGCCAGGGCGATCTTGACGATGCAGCCCACCACCGCGGCCCAGAGCAGGGCATAGCCGAAGCGCGAGCCGGCGATGAGGGTGGCGACCAGATCGCCGGCGCCGACCCCGGTCACCGCGACCACGATGCCCGGGCCCACCAGTTTCCAGCGCGCCAGGGTACCGCGGGGCGGTTGCGACGGATCGGCCGCCGAGGGGGTGGGCGCGACCTTGTTGTTGTTTTCGGTCATGGGCTCTCTCCGGTGTGGGACGTGCCTCGACTGTCCCGGATGACCGGTCAGTCAACAAGCGCCGGAGGATTACAAGGTGTAAACGCCTGAACCGCTCTAGGACAGTGGCGGCAGCGCCCAGTCGATGGGGGTGAGGCCGGCGTTGCGCAGGAATTCGTTGGTGCGGCCGAAATGGCCGTTGCCGATGAAGCCGCGGTGGGCCGACAGCGGCGAGGGATGCGCCGACTTGAGGATCAGGTGCTTCTGAGGGTCGATGAGCGTCTGCTTGCTCTGGGCATGGCTGCCCCAGAGCAGGAACACCAGATTCTCGCGCTCGGCGCTGACCACCTCGATGATACGGTCGGTGAAGCGCTGCCAGCCGGCCTTGGCGTGGGAACCGGCGTTGGCCTGCTCCACGGTCAGCGAGGTGTTGAGCAGCAGGACGCCCTGCTCGGCCCAGTGCTGCAGATAGCCGTGATTGGGAATGGGCAGGTTCAGGTCGCGCTTGAGTTCCTTGAAGATGTTCTGCAACGACGGTGGTGCCGGCACGCCAGGCTGCACCGAAAAGCTCAGGCCGTGGGCCTGGCCCGGCCCGTGATAGGGATCCTGCCCGAGGATGACCACCCGGACCTGATCCAAAGGGGTGGTATTGAGAGCATTGAAGATCAGCGGGCCGGGCGGATAGATGACCTTGCCCGCCGCCTTTTCGCGCCTGAGGAATTCGCTCAGCTGACGCATGTAGGGCTGCTCGAATTCGTCGCGCAGCGCGGCTTTCCATTGGGGGTCGAGCTTGATGCGATCGTCGTCCACGATTCGGGGCTTCCTGGTCAAGACAAGGGCAGCACCCTAGGAAAGCTGGCTGCCCCTGTCAAACCCGCTACCAGCGCGGACCATAGCGCGGGCCCCAGCCGGGCGGACCATAACCCGGACGCGGCCCCCAGCCCGGCGGTCCCCACCCCGGGCCTGGCCCCCAGTGGGGCGGCGGTGGAGGAGCCGGCCGATAGTAGTAGCCGTGGCCATAGGGTCGCACGATGACCACGGGCGGCGGATAGGCCGGCGTGCCGTAGAAGACCGCCGCGGGCGGCGCCGGACGGCTGTAATAGCGTGGGGACGTGTCGTAGACGGTGCAGCCGGTGAAGGTCAGGGCACAGAGCGACGCCAAGAGAAGATGGCGCATGAGAGATCTCCAGGACGGCCCGGATGAGCCTGGAGAAAGTCTAAGCTGCGCCTGCTGCTCACGCTTGCTTATCGCGCGTTCATTCAGCCGGGATTAAGAGACGTCGGTCAGCGCTCGTCCTGTTCGCTCAGGTAGTCCCGCAGTCGCTCCTGCAGATGGGGTATACCCTGAGGATGGGCGAGGAAGTCGGCGAGACTCATCAGTTGCCAGTGCTGCCCTTCGTCGCCAAAGCGAATGGCAGCGATCTCGGCCGGGTGCAGTTCTCCGGCGAACAGCCAGCTGGGGAGATAGCCGGGCTGGCGCGGTGGATAACAGCGACCCCAGGTCAGCCGAGCTTCATCCAGTACCAGGCCGAATTCCTCGTCCAGCTCGCGCAAGGCACAACGCTCCGGGGTCTCGCCGTCTTCGCGACCGCCCCCGGGCAGATCCCAGAGGCCAGGCCAGGGAATGTCGGGCTTGTCGTCGCGCTGATAGACCAGGATCTGGTCAGCGCAGAGCAGTGCCAGCTTGGCGCCGTTGAAGGCATGGCGGGACATGCTGAACTTCCAGTGATGACGGGGAGACCGCCAGGCCTCCCCGCCGGGCCTCAATAACCCAACTGCTTGAGCAGGGCGCCAGGTGCCTGCTTGGCCGGCCGCTCATAGAACTTCAGCAGTTCGGCGCTGCGGTTGGTGAAGAAGCCATCCACACCACGCGGCGCCAGGCGAGCGAAGTCCACCGCCGAATCCACGGTATAGGCGTGCACCAGCAGGCCGCGCTCGTGGGCCACGTCGTTCATCCAGGGCTTCACCAGGTCCGCGTAGCTCTGGTCGCCACCCTCCTCCAGTGCCGCCGACGGACCGATGCCGATGGCGCCATGGGCCTTGGCCCATTCGACCCAGGCGGTGAAGTCACCCTCGGAACGTACCTGCTGCTTGGCGTAGTAGGCCGCCTTGCTGGCCTCCCCCGACTCGGCATAGGTCGGCCCGGGCTTGGCCGGGATATAGTCGTCGCCCAGCCACAGCAGCAGGATCTTCGGCGTATTGGGCATCTCCTTTTGCAGCAGCTCCAGGCTGCCTTTCTCGAAGGTCTGCAGGATCACCCGCCCGGGCATGGCGGCGACACCGGTGGCACCGGCCTTGGGCTGACCGAGCCAGCCGCGCTGGGTCAGCTTGGCCTTGAGATCGCGCTCGATGCCGGGGAACAGCTTGGGCTGCTTGGTCTCGATGTAGAGGCCCGGCTTGTTGCGCCCGCCCTCGGCGATGTCGATGACCTCGTCGAGGGTGAGGATCTTGAGTCCGGCGAACTTGGCTCGGGCGCGGTCGGGATGGGCCTGGTTGAACCAGCTGCCGGCATCCAGCGACTTGAGCTCGGCCAGGGTGAACTGGCTGACCGGCGCCTTGGCGCGCTCGGGAAAGCGCTTGGCGACATCGGTGGTGCGTTCCAGGGTGTCGTCGTGCAGGGCGATGAGCTGGCCGTCCTTGGTGCGCTGCAGATCGAGCTCCAGGTAGTCGGCACCCAGCTCTCGTGCCACCAGATAGGCCGGGGCGGTGGATTCCGGCGCATCGAAGGAGGCGCCGCGATGGGCGATCACCGCCGGCCAGGGAATGCCGGCCTGGCGGGCCAGGGTCTGGCCGACGTCGGCTTCGGTGGCCAGGGCCAGCTGGCTGACCAGCAGGGTTCCGGGTATGAGGGTACGGATCAGGGTGCGCAAGGCGTTTATTGTCATGGGGTCCTCGGGTGGTCCGACGGGTAGCGCTGAGGCTGCTGGAGATCGCACGCCCCCTTGCAGGTTCGGCTGCGGCTCCACGGAAACAGCTGCAGAAGCCTAGCTCAAGGTGAGCGGATGGGTCGGTCGGTCAAGGACGACAGCCTGTCGTCTATCCCCTACACCGCCCCCCTGAACAGCCTTCAGGTGGCAGACTGCACCCCGGATGTGACATTGGGCAGACACCCGGGGCAGCAGACGTTATCCAGGTCGCAATTTCCGGTACTCTGCCGCCCGCTTCGCCTGACGAGATCACCATGGCTGCATCACCCATCCCCTGCGATCCCACCCGCTGCCCGCTATGCGGCAAGGCCAATAGCTGCGCCCTCGCCACCGGTGGCGAGATCCACGATTGCTGGTGCCTGCAGACGCCGGTCGATCCAGCGGCCTTGACGCGCCTGCCCGAGGACGAGCGCAACCAGCGCTGCCTGTGCCCGGCCTGCGCGGCGGGTATTGCGCGCGAATCCCGCTGATGCGCCTGGACCGTTGGCTGGGCAACAGACCCGAACTGGGTCGCCAACTGGCCCGCCGTCTGCTCGCCGAAGGCCGGGTGCGGGTCAATGGCGCCACCACCCAGCAGGCCGAGCAGGAGGTGTTCACCTTCGATCGCATCGAGGCCGACGAACGCCTGCTGCAGGACGGTCCCGGCGGTCGCTATCTGATGCTGCACAAGCCACGTGGCTGCGTGAGCGCCACCGTCGACGCCCGCCATGCCACGGTGCTGGACTGCCTGGCAGCGGACCAGCGCGCCGACCTGCACCTGGCCGGCCGGCTGGACTTCAACACCACCGGCCTGCTGCTGCTCACCAACGACGGCCAGTGGTCGCGAGGCCTCAGTCATCCCCGCCACAAGCAGACCAAGCGCTACCGGGTCACCACCGCCGAGGTCATCCCACCGCAGTTGGTGACCGCCTTCGCCGAAGGACTCTATTTCGCCTACGAAGACCTCACCACCCAGCCCGCCCAGCTGGAGCTGCTGGATGAGCACAGCGCCTACCTGACCCTGGTCGAGGGCCGCTATCACCAGGTCAAGCGCATGTTCGGTCGCTTCGGCATCGAGGTCATCGCCCTGCACCGCGATCGTATCGGCGCGCTGCCCCTGGATCCGGCGCTGGCGGAGGGCGCCTATCGCTCGCTCACCGCTGCCGAGGTGGCCCTGCTACGTCCGGCGGATTAGGGGAACGGGACTCGGGAGTACCGGTCGGGATGCAGACACGCACCCTCCCGGAGACCTTTCATGCGTATCGACATCCCCTCCCTCGGTTTCGGCGGCGCCCCTCTGGGCAACATGTTCCGCGAGGTAGGCGACGCCGACGCCCGGGCGACCCTCGAAGCCGCCTGGGATGCTGGCATCCGCCTCTACGATACCTCGCCGCACTATGGCGCCGGTCTGTCCGAGCGCCGCTTCGCCGAGGTGCTGGCCGACAAACCGCGCGATGACTTCGTGCTCTGCAGCAAGGTCGGTCGCCTGCTGGAGCCGGCTGACCAGCCGGAAAACGCTCCGCCGTTCGTCAACGAACTGCCCTTCAAGCGGGTGCTCGACTATTCCGCCGAGGGTGCCCGTCGCTCCATCGAAGCCAGCCTGGAACGCCTCAAGACCGACCGCCTCGATCTGGTCTGGATTCACGATCTCTCGGAAGACCAGCACGGTCCGGCCTGGCGCGACTACTTCGCCCAGGCCATGCAGGGGGCGGCCAAGGCCCTCACCGAGATGCGCGAGGAAGGCCTGATCCTGGGCTGGGGCCTGGGCGTCAACCTGGTGGAACCCTGCCGGCTGGCGCTGGAGCAAAGCGATCCCGACGCCTTCCTGCTGGCCGGTCGCTATTCGCTGCTGGACCACCGCGAAGCCCTGGACACCCTCTTCCCCGAATGCGAACGCCGCGGCGTGGGCATCGTGGTGGGCGGGCCCTTCAACTCCGGCTTGCTGGCCGGCGGCAAGCACTACAACTATGCCGAAGCCGAGCCTGCGTTGCGCCGCAAGGTCGAATTGATCGAAGGCGTCTGCCAGGATCACGGGCTGGATATCCGCGCCGCGGCCCTGCAGTTCTGCCTGGCCCATCCCACCGTGGCCGCCACCATTCCTGGCAGCAGCACCCCGGCGCGGGCCCGGCAGAACGCTGAACTGCTGCGGGCGCCTATCCCCGCTGCCTTCTGGCGCAATCTGCGTGAGATCGGGGCATTGCCGGAAGATGCACCGACGCCAGCGTGAGCCCCTTTGCGTGAGTCAAGGGGGCGGCTGTGCTAGGCTCGCCGCCCCCTTTCGACCCTGTCCACCGCCATGACCTCGCCCCGCCGCCCCCTGCCTGGCCGCCCCGCGCCCCTGCATCCGCGCAATCGCCACCAGGGCAGCTATGACTTTCCGGCCCTGATGCGGACGAGCCCAGCGCTCAGGCCCTTCGTGGCACCGACGCCGCGGGGCAATCTGTCCATCGATTTCACCGATCCCCAGGCGGTTCGGGCGCTCAATCGGGCCTTGCTGGCGCTGCACCACGGCGTGCGGGACTGGGACATCCCCGCCGATTTCCTCTGCCCACCGATTCCCGGTCGGGCGGATTACCTGCATCATCTGGCCGATCTGCTGGCCGAGGGCACGGGTGGCCGGATTCCCCGTGGCGCGACGACGCGGCTGCTGGACGTAGGCACCGGCGCCAATGGCGTCTACCCGTTGATCGGTTTCAAGGAGTATGGCTGGCACTTCGTGGGCAGCGACATCGCCCCAGCGGCCCTGGACGCTTTCGGCCGCACCCTGGCCGCCAATCCGGATTGCGCCGCCGCCATCGAATTGCGCCACCAGCCGGATCCCCAGGCGATCTTCGCCGGCATCCTGCAACCCGGGGAGCGCTACGCCGCCACCCTGTGCAATCCGCCCTTCCACGCCAGCCCCGACGATGCCGTGCGCGGCAGCACGCGCAAATGGAAGAACCTGGGCAAGACCACTGGCAAGCAGGTTCCCCTGCTCAACTTCGGCGGCCAGGCGGCCGAACTCTGGTGCCCCGGCGGCGAGGCAGCCTTTATCGAACGGATGATTCGCGAGAGCCGCGCCTTCGCCAAGCAGGTCGGCTGGTTCACCTGTCTGGTGTCCAAGGTCAGCAACCTGCCGCTGCTACAGGCGGCGCTGCACCGCGAGCAAGCCAGCGAGATCCGTGTCGTGGCCATGGCCCAGGGCCAGAAGCAGAGTCGCTTTCTCGCCTGGCGTTTCGGCTAGGTGCTGTACGAAAAATGCCCGCGCGGTGATGTTTCGTCGAAAAAGGCGTGGATCGCCAGCCCGACCTAGGCCTCGTCTGACCTTAGCTCGTCGACCTTTCGTACAGCACCTGATCGATCTTTCCACCCCTTGCTTACCGCTACGGACGACGACCCTTCGGCGGCTTTCTGGCCGGTTTCGTCGGTACCGCCGGCTATTCGCGGAGTGGCCCCGGCACCGCTGCGGTTCGCCCGCCGAGGCATCTGACGGGACTTTGACCCAGGTCGCAAGAGATTAGACCAAAGGATAATAGGCAAAGCCTATGAATTACGGGCTAGGCATCTCCGACCCTTCTCATTAAAATGTCCAGCAACAAAAACGCATGCGCACGTAGCCGCGCCCGAGACCTCTGTCTCCGGTCAGCCGCTGCCAAGGCCGCGCGTTGCGTTTTTGCTCCGACTCCTCCGGTGACGCACAAGAGAGGGGCGGTGGAGGGACAAGAACCTGCCCTTGCGTGTTTCCGGCTGCATTCTGCCTTGCCCACTGCACATCTACCCATGTGCCATGGTGCCGCACCGCACCGAAACTCGATAAGCAGACCCCGCTTCTATCGATTGAGAGACCATATGCTGAAGAAAATGACTGGCGCGCTGCTCGGCGTAGCTATCGCCTCCGCCCTGGGCACCGCACAGGCCGAAGACATCAAGAAGGTCGACGTCCTGCTGATCGGCGGCGGCATCATGAGCTCCACCCTGGGCATCTGGCTGAACGAGCTGGAACCGAACTGGACCATGGAAATGGTCGAGCGCCTGGACAAGGTCGCCGACGAGAGCTCCAACGGCTGGAACAACGCTGGTACCGGCCACTCCGCCCTGGCCGAGCTGAACTACACCCCGGAAGACAAGGACGGCAAGGTCACCATCGCCAAGGCCATCGAGATCAACGAAGCCTTCCAGATCTCCCGTCAATTCTGGTCCTGGCAGGTCAAGAACGGCGTCCTCAAGGATCCGAAGAGCTTCATCAACAGCACCCCGCACATGAGCTTCGTCTGGGGTGACGAGAACATCGCCTTCCTGAAGAAGCGCTACGAAGCGTTGAAGGCCAGCCCGCTGTTCTCCGGCATGCAGTACTCGGAAGATCCCGCGCAGATCAAGCAGTGGGTTCCGCTGATGATGGAAGGCCGCGATCCTAAGCAGAAGATCGCCGCTACCTGGAGTCCGCTGGGCACCGACGTCAACTTCGGCGAGATCACCCGCCAGTTCGCCGCCAACCTGCAGTCCAAGCCGAACTTCAAGCTGAACCTGTCCAGCGAAGTCGAGAACATCACCCGCAATGCCGACGGCAGCTGGCGCGTGGAGTACAAGAATCTCAAGGACGGCAAGAAGACCGAGACCGACGCCAAGTTCGTCTTCATCGGCGCCGGCGGCGGTGCCCTGCACCTGTTGCAGAAGTCGGGCATCCCCGAGGCCAACGACTACGCCGGCTTCCCGGTGGGTGGCTCCTTCCTGGTCACCGACAATCCCGAGATCGCCCAGCAGCACCTGGCCAAGGCCTATGGCAAGGCCTCAGTGGGCGCACCGCCGATGTCGGTTCCGCACTTGGACACCCGCATGCTCGATGGCAAGCGCGTGATCCTGTTCGGGCCCTTCGCCACCTTCTCCACCAAGTTCCTCAAGCAGGGCTCCTACCTGGACCTGCTGACCAGCACCAACACCCACAACGCCTGGCCGATGGTGCGCGTGGGCGTGGCCGAATACCCGCTGGTGGAATACCTCGCCGGTCAGCTGATGCTGTCGGATGACGACCGCATGGCCGCCCTGCGCGAGTACTTCCCCAACGCCAAGAAGGAAGATTGGCGCCTGTGGCAAGCCGGTCAGCGCGTGCAGATCATCAAGCGCGACGCCGACAAGGGTGGCGTGCTGAAGCTGGGCACCGAGATCGTCGCGGCCAAGGACGGCAGCCTCGCCGGCCTGCTGGGCGCCTCCCCAGGTGCCTCGACCGCCGCGCCCATCATGTTGAGCGTGCTGGAGAAGGTGTTCAAGGACAAGGTCGCGACCCCGGAGTGGCAAGCCAAGCTGCACCAGATCGTGCCCAGCTACGGCACCAAGCTCAACGGCGATCCCGAGCGCGTGCAGCAGGAGTGGAACTACACCGCCGAAGTGCTGCAACTGGCCACCCCGCCGGTCGCCACCGGCAGCCAGAACGCCAAGGCCACCGTCAGCGCTCCGCGCGCCGACAAGGCCGCCAACGACATGGCGCTGTAAATCGCCGTCAGGCCCGCTGTGCAAGCAGCGGGCTCACCGCGATAAGCAAAGGCCCCACCCCGATCCGGCGTGGGGCTTTTTTTCGCCCCTGCATTGACCGTGATAGAGCCCTTGCGCCCAGCCAGGCCCTGTGACAAAAACCGCAACGGCGTGAATTTTTTCCCGCCAGACAGGCACTAAAACAGCAGCGATACGCCGAGGCAGCTCATTGCACGCCACAATGCTGATCTATCCTCGAGCCTTAACCGTTACCTGAATCTGGAGACACGATGACGGCACATCCCGCCCCGGGCATCCTGCATACCCGAGAAGGCCAGCGCCTGGCTGATACCGATGCCGCCGCCTGGCGGCAGTGGGGGCCCTACCTGAGCGAGCGCCAGTGGGCCACGGTCCGTGAAGACTACAGCGCCGATGGCGACGCCTGGCGCTACTTTCCCCATGACCATGCGCGCAGCCGTGCCTATCGCTGGGGCGAAGACGGCCTCGCCGGTTTCTGCGACAAGGCTCAGCAATGGTGCCTGGGCATCGCCCTGTGGAACGAGCGCGATCCCTTCCTCAAGGAACGCCTGTTCGGCCTGACCAACGCCGAGGGCAACCATGGCGAAGACGTCAAGGAGCTGTACTTCTACCTGGACGGAGTGCCGAGTCACGCCTACCAGAAGATGCTCTACAAGTATCCCCACGCCGCCTTTCCCTATGCCCAGCTCACCGAGGAAAACGCCCGGCGTGGCCTGAACGATCGCGAGTACGAGATCCTCGACACTGGCGTCTTCGCCGAAGATCGCTATTTCGACGTCACCGTCGAATACGCCAAGCACACCCCCGACGACATCCTCATGCGGGTCACCGTGGAAAACCGCGGGGCCGAGCGCGCCAGCCTGCGGGTGCTGCCGCAGATCTGGTCGCGCAACACCTGGGCCTGGACCGGCACCCCGCCGCGCTCCATGCTCAGCCTGGAAGGCGACCAGGTCCGCGCCAGCTATTTCGACCGACCCGACCTGGTGGTGAGCGCCTGGGGCCCCCGCGAAGTCGAGTGGCTGTTCTGCAACAACGAAACCAACCTGCCCCGTCTTACCGGCGAGCCGGCCGAAGGCCCCTTCAAGGACGGCATCAACGACTACGTGGTGCGCGGTGCCCGCGAGGCGATCCGCCGCGACTTCGGCAGCAAGGCGGCCGCCCATTTTGCCGTGGAGCTGGAGGGTGGCGCCAAGACCGTGGTCTACCTGCGCCTGGCGCCCACCAACGCTCTGTCGGTGGATGCCGACGCCGTCTTTGCCGAGCGCATCGCCGAAGCCGATGCCTTCTATGCCGCCCTGCAGGAAAAGATCGCCGAGCCCGATGCGCGCCTGGTGCAGCGTCAGGCCCTGGCCGGCCTGCTCTGGTCCAAGCAACTCTACTATTTCGAGGTCAACCGCTGGCTCGATGGCGACCCGGCCCAGCCGACGCCACCCGCCCAGCGCCAGCGCATCCGCAACGGTCACTGGCGCCACCTGCTCAACTTCGACATCGTCTCCATGCCGGATAAATGGGAGTACCCCTGGTACGCCTCCTGGGACCTGGCCTTCCAGGCGGTTGCCTATGCGCTGATCGATCCCGGTTTCGCCAAGCAGCAGCTGCTGCTCCTGGTGAAAGACAGGTTCATGCACCCCAACGGCCAGTTGCCGGCCTACGAGTGGAATTTCGAGGACGCCAATCCGCCGGTGCACGCCTGGGCCACCTGGCACGTCTACCTGCAGGACAAGTCCCTGACCGGCGTGGGCGATCGGGTCTTTCTCGAACGGGTCTTCCACAAGCTGCTGCTGAACTTCTCCTGGTGGATCAACCGCAAGGACACCGAGGGTCGCAACATCTTCCAGGGCGGCTTCCTCGGCCTGGACAACATCGCCCTCTTCGACCGCTCGGCGCCCCTGCCGGAGGGCTATCACCTGGATCAGGCCGACGGTACCGCCTGGATGGCCGCCTATGCCCTGGACTTGATGCGCATCGCCCTGGAGCTGGCCAAGGAAAATCCGGTGTACGTCGATCTGGGGGTCAAGTTCTTCGAGCACTTCCTGCACATCGCCGGCGCCATCAACCACAGCGACGATCGCGAAGACGGCCTCTGGGACGAACAGGACGAATTCTTCTATGACGTCCTGCACAAGGCCGATGGCAGCGCCGAGCCGCTGCGCCTGAGGTCCATCGTCGGCCTCATCCCGCTGTTCGCGGTGCAGGTGCTGGAACAGCGCGAGCATGAAGGCCTGCCCGGCCTGGGCGGACGGCTACGCGGCTTCCTGCGCCAGCGTCCGGACCTCGCGCGACTGGTCTCGCGCTGGACCGAACCCGGCCAGGGCAATAGATTCCTGCTCTCGTTGCTGCGCGGCCATCGCACCAAGCTGTTGCTCAAGCGCATGCTGGATGATCAGGAATTCCTCTCCGAATACGGCATCCGCTCGCTGTCCAAGGCTCACGAGCAGCAGCCCTTCGAGATGCGCCAGGCCGACGGCAACCTGCTCAGTGCCCGCTACCAGCCGGCGGAATCGGATTCGCGCCTCTATGGCGGCAACTCCAACTGGCGCGGGCCGCTGTGGATGCCGATCAACTACATGCTCATCGAGTCGCTGCACGAATTCCATCGCTACTACGCCGACAGCTTCTCGGTGGAATACCCCAGCGGTTCCGGTTACCTGGCCAATCTGGAAGAGGTCGCCGACGGCCTCAGCCAGCGCCTGACCCGGCTGTTCCTCAAGGACGCCGACGGCAAGCGCCCGAGCATGGTCGACTATCCGCAATTGCAGAACGATCCGCGCAGTCGCGATCTGGTGCTGTTCCACGAGTACTTCCATGGCGAAAACGGCCGTGGACTCGGGGCCTCGCACCAGACCGGTTGGAGTGCCCTGGTGGCACTGCTGCTGCAACCCCGGCGCTAGCCCGAGCACGCCACGGTGCCGGCCCCGGCCGGCACCGTGGCAGACTGCAACAAGGCGGCAGTTTTCCTCGGCCGCCCTGGATACTATGCTCTAGTGCGGTGTTTAAGAAGTTCGCGCAAGAAATGGCGAGTGATTTTTGTTCTTGGGCAAGGCGCCGCGACGAGTCATGGCAGGGCTATGGCTAGGCGTGGCAACGCCGTCCAAGGAGCAAAAGCACCGCCAACATTGTGCAGTTAACTTCTGAAACACCACACTAGCCAGAGACCCGCCTTCGCGAGCCCGCATGACTCTCCCCGATGACGTCCAGCGTCTCCACGCCTTGAGCGAATTGCAGATTCTCGATAGCGGAGCCGAAGCCGCCTACGAGGACATCGTCGCGCTGGCCTGCCAGCTGACCCGGGCGCCTGTGGCCTTCATCACCCTGGCCGATCGGCACCGACTCTGGTTCAAGGCCTGCCAGGGCGTGACGATGAGCGAGATGCCGGTCGACGCCTCTCTCTGCCACTTGGCGATCCGCACCCCTCGTCAGCCCTTTCTGGTGGAAGACCTGCAAGAGGATCCACGGGTCGCGCACCTCAGATCGGCCCCCGGCCTGGAACGGATGCGTGCCTACCTGGGCATTCCCCTGCTCGATGGGCGCGGGATCGCCCTCGGCACTCTCTGCGTGATGGACGATCGCGTCCGCCGCTTCGAGGCTGTCCAGGTGGAAAATCTGCAACGCCTGGCCCGGCAGGTCACGAGGCTGCTGCAGCAGCGCGACACCCTGCGCCAGCTGGAAGAGCTGGACATCAACTTTTCCGCCTTCATGAACAACGGGCCCTTCATCGCCTATATCAAGGACCGCGACTGGCGCTATGCCTATGTCAACGAACCCTTCCTGCAGCAACTGGAGCTGACCCGCGAGGAGGTCCTCGGCCAGGACGACTTCAGCATCTGGCCAGAGGCGGCGCCACGCTTTCGCCAGGTCGACGAGCAGGTGATGAACGAACTCAAGCCGAGTCGACTCGTCGAGCGCATGACTGTCCACGACGGTAGGCGCATCTTCTGGCAGTCCTACAAGTTTCCCCTGGTCACCCGGCAGGGCATCGCCCTGGCCGGATTGTCGGTGGATGTCACCGAGCACATAGAGCAGCAGCACATGCTGGAGGCTTCGCAGCGCCAGTTGCTGGGCATGATGCAGGCCGCCGAGCAGCGCAGCGTCACCGATGCCCTGACCGGCCTGTTCAATCGACGCGCCTTCGACCTGCGCCTGGCGGAGCACCTGCTGCGCGCCGAGGAGCAGCGCACGCCGCTGTCCATGCTGTTGATCGACGTGGATCACTTCAAGGCCTACAACGATGCCTATGGTCACCAGGCGGGTGATAGCGCCTTGCAGACCGTTGGCCAGTTGCTGCTGCAGAGCTGTCGCGACAACGACGCCTGCTTCCGCTACGGCGGCGAGGAATTCGCCATCCTGCTACCGGGTGCCGATCTCACCGCGGCCCATCTGGTGGCCGAGCGCTGCCGCGCTGCGGTCGCCAACCATGCCTGGTCGCGGCGCCCCATCACCCTGAGCGTCGGTCTGGCTACCCACAGGGCCGGGATGGATGCCTACACCCTCACCGAAGGCGCTGATCGAGCGCTCTATGCGGCCAAGGGCGCTGGCCGCAACCGCATCGCCGCCGAGTCCGGCCCCGTCTCGCCGCCCAGCCAGGAATGACGCCCAACAAAAAACCCGCCGAAGCGGGTTCTTTGTTGCGACCATCCCAACGTCCTGTCAGGCGCCATCCTGGCCTGGTCTTCGTCCGTGACCTCAGGGCTGCGCATCCTGCGCGGCTGATGGGTGTAGATTACGCAGC
>NZ_ANBZ01000074.1:0-475 GCF_000316965.1 Pseudomonas sp. 313 | reverse complement strand
GGGGTGCCCGCAGAATTAGGAAAAAATCGTACGCTAAGGTTTTCCGGGCATCCGTAGGGGCCGAAACTTCCCGTCTTCCAGCCTGCGGCTCAGCCGCCAGACGTAATCGCCGGTCAGGTTGATGTGCTCCCAGCCCAACGGCGACAGGTATTGCAGCAGCTCACCGTCCACCGGTTTGCCGGCTTCGACCAGCCCCTGGGTGGCACGCTCCAGGTACACCGTGTTCCACAGCACGATGGCCGTCACCAAGTTTGGGCTTCTGGCTCTGTAGCGCTGCGGCTCGAAGTTCCGATCCTGATTTTTCCTAAAACTGGACACTAGCTATTGTCTTTGAACAACGTCGATACGGTACGGGCAACATGGTCTGCACCGTCACTGATTTCACGCATAATAGTTGTTACAGTTGCGATCTGATCGTTGTTTTCTTCGGCGCTTCTAGCGATGCTGTTCATATCTATATTCAGTTGCTGAGTAA